>ONTD01000108.1 GCA_900320675.1 uncultured bacterium | reverse complement strand
TGAAACCTCCAGCATTCTGTCAATACATTTTTTTGCTTTTAATGAAATATTTTCATCTACATTAATTTCGTGTTGTTCATATAAAAGCGCATTATATATATCATCTAAGGTATGCCATTTCATATTCGGGCATATTATATTTTCTTTTATTAGTATAAATTCTTTGTTTTTATAATCTCTTGATAATCTGTCAACAACCCCTTTTTCTGTTGCGATGATAAATTGTTCACAATCGCTTTGTACGGCATATTTCATTATTCCGGTTGTACTTCCTACGTAATCTGCCAAATCGGTTACGCTTTTATGACACTCTGGATGTGCCAGAACTTTTGCTTTCGGATATTTTTTTCTGGCATCAATTATGTCTTCCGGTTTTATTCTTAAATGTGTCGGGCAATATCCCGGATATGTTGTTACTTTTGTTGTTCCAAGTTGTTTTTCAACCCATTTGCCAAGATAGGTATCAGGCAGGAATAATACTTCTTTAGCGTTTAAACTTTCAACAATTTTTATAGCATTTGAACTTGTACAACAGATATCGCATTCGGATTTTACTTCGGCAGTTGAGTTTATATAGCATACTGTCGGAATATTTGGGTGTTGAGATTTAAACTCAATTAGTTGTTCGTAGTTAATCATATCTGCCATAAGGCATCCTGATTCTAAACGAGGGAGCAATACTTTTTTATTAGGGTTTAATATTTTTGCAGTCTGCGCCATAAAATATACTCCTGCAAAAACTATCATATCTGCATTTGTTTTTGCTGCTTGTTGACTTAAATATAAAGAATCTCCGACAAAATCGGCAACTTCATCAATTTCTGCATTTTGATAACAGTGAGCTAATATTACGGCGTTTTTTTCGAATTTAAGTTTGTTTATTTTATTTATGAGTTCATTCATACTTTGGTATGCTCCTCTATTTAGTGTAAATTTTTGTAAAAATTGTCTCTTCTACAAAATATATTGTATAATAAAAATAAGAATTAGTTAAAAAGATGAGAAGAAAAGAGTATGAGTTTATTAGGAAATTTTTCATCCGGCACTAAAAACAGAGTATATTTATCTGTTACTCCGGGTATAGGATTAGAGATGATACAACTGGATGTTGATAATAAAACTGTTATTAACTACGCAGTAAGGGAACTTGCCTATAATGAAAGATTAAAAGATATAGAAAGTTACGAGGATTTTAAAAACGCTGTATCAGATATGTTCAGTGAATTGCAAATGGATCCGAAAGTGGACGTTGTTATAAATATGCCGTTGGTATTGTTTGGTCAAATGAAAGATTTAGCTTTATTATTACCAAATGATGCTATTACCGGTGCAATTCAATCTGAAATTGAAGCAAACAGCTATTTGTTCAGCAGAGTTGAGCCGGTAGTTTCTTGGTTAGATGCCCCGTCGGTATCCGGTGTTTCCGTGGGTAAAGAATCAAGAACAGTCAATTATGCCGCCATTCAGCAGACTGTTATTGATAAATTGCGTTCTGCTTTAGCAGAAGTCGGATGTACGCTTATCGGAGTTGAAAATTCTCTTTCTTCAACATTTAGAGCGTTAGATTACTTAGGTGTTACTTATGAACAAATGCAGCCAAATATCACGTGGAATCTTGTAATGATTAATTCTATGGGATATTCGCTTGCATCTATGTCAGGCAAAAATTTAATCGAATATTATGAAGAACCGCTGCCGATTAATTCTTATGAGGGCGATGAAATATATGATGCTATTGCAGATTCATTAAGAATTACTTTGACAAGCTATCCGGCTAATTATTTGTATATAGTTTCCGATACAGATAAGGTTAGTGCGGAATTAGTTGCCGGAAGAGTCAGCGTTACAAGTTCAAAAGACTTTTTAGAAAATAATGCATTCAAAAAAGATGATTCTATTATGCCTATAAGTTTGAATGTACTTCCGAATTACGCATCAAAAATATCTTTACAGGCTATCGGTTGTGCATTAACACATAATTCAAACTTCCCGTTGGTCTTCAATTTTATGGAAGGTCAAGTAATGCCGGAAGATACCTGCATTATCCCGATTGGTGAACATCAGATTGTTGTTACCAAAAACGGAGCTTTGATGGCAGTTTTGGCTATTGCTCTTGTGGTTATCGGGTTAACGTACGGACTTGCATTTATGTTTAATAATCTTGCAAATTCAAGAAATCAGCAGGTTGAAGAAATTAATAGCAAAATAGGCGAAACAAGTGCAATGCTTCCGAATGAAGGAGAAGTTAATGCTGAATTCAACCTGACGACTGAAGTTGAAAACGGCGTAAAAGCTAATCGTTCGAAATTGATGAATTATGTAGCCGCAGGTGAAGCTATTCCTTCTAATGTTTGGCTTACATACTTTATGACTCAAGGTAACGGGATGGTATATATAAAAGGTGAATCTACTGACGTTAATTCAGTTTATGTATTCTTTAAGAATATGAGAGATTCACTGATAGGTGCAAATTTGAAACTTCAAAAATTAGAAATGACATCACAATCTGTTGATGCAGCAGTTAGCGGAGTCGGTTCTAATTACAAATTTGAAATAACTAATATGTCTGAATCCCAGATTGGTGCTTTACAGACACCTTCAGGAGAAGGCGGAGAAGGACAAGAAGGTGAGGAAGGCTCAAATCCGCCTGAAGCTGAATTGTTGAGTGATCAACCTGTTGAGTAATTAATGTGAATGATTAAATTAAAAGGAATAGATTAATGGCAGAACAAGCAAATAATAATGATCCTATGACAATATTAAAAACACCTATTATATTATTGGTATTGGTGTTGGTAGTAGGTCTGTTTATATTTATAACTCAGACTATACCTGCTATAAAAAGATATAATGATGCTGATGCAAGTTTAAAGGCAGCAAATGTTCAATTACAGGAAAATCAAGCTCAAATTGAACAGAGAGAAGAAGCCCAAAATCAAGAAGAAGCGGAAGCCTCACCTGAAGGACCTTCAAAAGGTTTTTACAGACCTGTAGAATCAGGGGTTGATGCTGAGTCATTGATTGCTGCTGAGTTTAACGAAATTCTTTCTTTAATGACGACAAATAAAATTAAAACAAGATCAGTTAAATACACTTACGATCCGAAAGATGACAATTTTGTTAAAGGTGCTGCCGGAAGATATAGTGTTTGTCAGCTTGATATGCAAATGATTGCAAGTTATACAAATTTCAAAAACTTTATGAAAGATTTGTACAAACACGATCATTATCTTGATATTGTAAATGTTGAAATTGTTCCGTATATGAAAAACAAAACAATTTTACTTATTAAATTGCAGCTTAAACTGTATGCTGAAAAAGCTTAACAATTAAATTTTGAAAAATCTATGCTAAACACCTGTCTTTTATTTGTAAGGCAGGTGTTGCAGTATGAAGTTTCAAGTGTCGTTTTTTTAGAGTAATCTGTCAAATCAGAGCCGCATCTGCCTCTATAGTCATTTGCAAGAAACGGGCAGGTGTAAACTCCGCAGGAAGTCAGAATTCGTCCGTATTCACAGTCGGTTTTGCAGTTATTTTCAGGTATAAAATCCATATTATTATCAGATAAAAACCATTTGTTTACGTGGATTGCACACTTTTGTACGTTGTATCCGAGAGTGTTGCAGATTGTTATAAATTTTTCTGTTAATAAGGCTTCTCCTTCATTGTAATAATCTCCGATTTCTATAATTGGGTTAAAATCATATTTAATCAGGTGTTTTATAGCGTGCATAACTTGTCTGTAGCTGCCGCGGCTTCTAACTTCGTCATTTTTTATTTCTTCAAAATGACAAATTCCCAGTTTAAATATAATTTCGTTATCCCCTTCATCTTGAACTTTTTTTAAAAACCTTGCCTTTTTTTCATTAATAAAACTCCCGTTTGTAGAGATACAAACATTTGAGTGTTTTAGGCATAATCTTAGTATATTATTGAAGTCCGGATGAGTCATAGGCTCTGCTCCGGTTAAGTAGATACAATGAATATTTTCTTCTTTGCTGTCAGATAACGCCTTCTTGATAGTGTCTATCGGAATAAAATCTTTAACGTTTTTTGAAATGGGAAAATCTATATAACACTGTCTGCATCGTTGATTACAGTTTTTAGCAGTCATTTCAATAAATAAATTATTTAACTCCTTCATATGACATACGGGTGCTTGCAAAATACTTGTTTTCATAAATTTAACTCTCCTCTTTTATGTTAAATTTATTCTAAAACATGATTAAACATTTGAAATTATCCGGCTGGATATATTTAATTATTACTGTTAAAATCTTTAGGTTTCTTATTTTCTAACCATCTGGACATTAAGAAATTTTCATAACTCAGTGCGTAATTTGATAAAGCATCAACAAGAATTCTCCCGCTATCTGATTTCCCGACTATAATAAAATCTCCCTGAGGATTTTGTGCGAGCATAATTTCGTGATGGACGATTTTATCGACATGGTTTTTGGGATTTTTGTTTATTACGTATTTTATCCATTCACATAAAATTTTCGTGGCGGTTGTTTTATTTGAAATTATTTCATTATCATATTCTTGTAAGTATTTTGCAAATTCGCTAAGTATCATTTATTCTCCAAATGGGGTTGTTGCTGCAAGGCAAACTATATTATCTATTCCGGATTTCTTGAGTTCATTAATCATTTCTTCAAATGTTGAGCCGGTTGTACAAATATCATCAATTATAAGAATTTTTCCGTTTTGTAATTTGGATTTGTCAACGGAAAAAGCGTTCTTTAAATTTTCTGTGCGTTGAGGGCGTTTAAGATTGTATTGGGGTTTGGTATCTTTTATTCTTTTAATTAAATTCGGATTGTATGTCATTTGGGAAAGTCTTGCAAGTTCTTCTCCGACAAGCTCCATATGGTTATATTTACGTTTTTTCTTCCTTTTTTCGTATATCGGGACAGGAACAATTTGAAAATCTCTCTCATCGGTTACGTTTTCAAAGTATTCCCACATGAACTTTGCAAGGTAATATGCTAAATCAGGTTGGTTATGATATTTGAGTCCTCTGATAAGTTTTTGCAGATTTTTTTCATAAATCCCTGCACAATATATATTTTTACCTTCTATAATACGGTTAACTTTTACGGGTAAATATTCCATCTCGTCATAACATTCGGAACACATTTTTACGCATTCTTTTGATTTCCTGCAAAAGTAGCATTTCTTCTTATATATCCAGTCTAATAAACCGATAAAAAATTGTTTCATAGTTTAATTATACATAAAAATTCTCTTACTGTCCTATTCACATAATGTTATTTATGTTAAAATAACCTTATGAATAAATTGGGTTATGTTGTTTTATTATTAGTTGCAGGATTGTTTATACATTCGTGTGTAAATGTTGATCTGCCGGAAGATTATGACAAAAATAAAACAAGTAATATAAAAAGCGAAAAATACTATAGGGAATATCCTACGCAATTAAACGTAAATAAAGACGGAGTTGATTATCTTGAATCACAAGCTCCAATCGGTAAATTTGGCGGAACTCTGGTGGCGTCAACTATAGGAGAAGGTCCAAAGACATTTAATCCGTTTAATTCAAAGGATAATATATCGTCTACGATGTCCGAAGTAATGTATGACGGTTTGTTGGCAACTCATCCTACAACAGGGCTGCCTGTGCCGAAATTAGCGAAGGATTTTTCAATAAACGGCAACGATTACATTGTTCATCTCAGAAAAGGGTTAAAGTGGTCTGACGGCAAGTCAATTACGGCTGATGATGTTGTGTTTACATGGAATAATATTATATTTGACGGATTTGGAAATACTTCTACAAGGGATTCTATGCTAATTGACGGACAACTCCCGACGGTTACGAAGGTAGATGATTACACAGTAAAATTTACAACCCCTAAACCGTTTGCACCGTTTATAAGAAATTTGTCTACCCCAATTGCTCCGAAACACGTATTTGAACCTGCTGTTAAAAAGGGGAAAGAATATTTCGACGGATTTATGTCGACCAATACTCCGGTAGATAAATTTGTAACTTCCGGTGCATTCAGGCTTAAAGAATATGTTCCCGCACAAAGGGTAGTATATGAAAGAAATCCGAATTACTACGTAATAAATAAAAGAGGAGAAAAGCTTCCGTATTTGGATAAACTGGTTTATTTGATAGTCGGGGATATTAATAATGAAGTTTTGAAATTTGAAGGCGGGGAATTGGATGTAATCGGACTTCAAGGAGCTAACGTTTCAAGATTTAAAGAGATGGAAAAATATTCTGATTTTGAAGTTTACAACATGGGACCAAGTACCGGTACAATGTTTTTAACAATGAATTTGAATAACAGAAAAGATGCTAAAGGTAAGTATTACGTTAATCCGACAAAACAAAGATGGTTTTCGGATAGAAATTTTAGGCAGGCAATAGATTATACCGTAGACAGGAAAAATATGGTATTTAATATAGCAAACGGTCTTGGGGCACCTCTTTTTACCGCTGAAAGTTTAAATTCAATATACCTAAACAAGAATCTGAAGCCATACGACAGAGATATTGAAAAATCAAAACAATTGCTTGAAAAGTCGGGATTTTATTGGGACAAAAAAGGTAAACTTTTTGATAAATACAAGACTCCGGTTGAGTTTGATTTGTACACAAATGCCGGTAATACCGAGCGTGAAGCAATAGGTGTTATGGTCAAACAAGATTTGGAAGATTTGGGAATGAAAGTTAATTTTAAACCGGTTGAATTTAATTCTCTGGTCAATAAACTTGTTAATACATACGATTGGGATATGGTTATCATGGGGCTTACGGGCAGTCCTCTGGAACCAAACGGCGGAAAAAATGTTTGGATGTCAGACGGTACATTACACATGTTCAACCAAAGACCTGCCGGATATAATAAAGATGACAGATTTGATTGGGAAAAGAAATTAGACAAGATATTTACAGAAGGTGCGCTTGCAACGGATTTTAATTCACGTAAAAAATATTATGACGAGTATCAAAAAATTGCTTATGAGGAAAAACCTTTTATTTACATATATTCGCCGTTGGTAATTTCTGCAATGCGGACTAAATTTAAAAATTTGTATCCGTCCATGTTGGGCGGGCTTACGCACAACATAGAAGAGATTTATATTGAAAGATAATACGAAATGGAAATAATAAAATACATACTAAAAAGAATATTACAGGCGATACCGCTGCTTATAATTGTGTCGATGATAAGCTTTTTTATAATCCGTTTAAGTCCGGTTGATCCTTTAGCTGAATTAAGGCTTAACCCTTCGGTTTCGCAAGAAACTTTGCAGAAAGAAACCCAAAGGCTTGGACTGGATAAGCCTATTATTGTTCAATACGGCAAATGGGCAAAATCATTTATAAAAGGAGATTTAGGAGTTACTTCTAACGGAGAACAAGTCAGTACAAAATTGAAAGAAAGAATTCCTAATACGCTTTTATTGACAACAATAGTAATATTTCTAACGTGGATAGTCGGAATTCCTCTTGGGATTGTCGCTGCGTTAAATTGGAAATCTAATTTAGACAGAATTTTGACGGTTCTAACAAGTATCGGAATGGCAATTCCTTCATTTTTCTTTGCTGTATTGCTTTTAATATTTGCGGTCAAAACCGGTTGGTTTCCTGTTGGCGGGCTTACAAGTTCTGATTTTTTGGAAAAGAGTTTGTTTGGACAAATTATTGATATTGTACATCACTTAATTCTTCCGGTAACAGTCTTGTTTACCTTATCCTTAGCAGGATTGCAGCGTCAGATGAGGGCAAATTTACTTGATGTTTTGGATAGTGATTATGTTAAATTTGCAAGGGCAAAAGGGTTGAGCGAATTTGATGTAATATATAAACATGCTCTAAAAAATGCTATAAATCCTATGATAACCTTATTAGGATTTGAATTTGCAGGATTGCTCAGCGGAGCCGCTTTGACTGAATACGTTTTTCAGTATCCGGGATTGGGAAGGCTCATACTTGAGGCTGTTATGCGTTCAGATATCAACCTTGTTATGGCATCTTTGATGATGGGTGCAATTATGCTTGTGTTAGGTAATTTAATTGCGGATATACTTCTGATAATTACAGATCCGAGAATCAGGAGGACCAATGTTTAAAGAGGTTATGAAAAAACTTTGGACGGATAAGTTCGCAAGAATTTCAATGATTGTTTTGGGAATAATTTATTTTTCGCTTTTATTTGCTGATTTTATTGCACCTTACACAAAAGACTTTTCAGACAGGACTATGGCATATGTTCCGCCTTCTAAGATTTTTGTCATTGATGAAAACAGACATATTTCAAAACCGTATACGTATAATTATGTTCGTGGTTTTGACAGCGAAAATTTGAGGATAACGTATAATTTAGACAGAAGTAAAAAACATTATGTAAAATTTTTCTCCAAAGGGCAACCGTACAAATTATTCGGTACAATTCCTATGAAAAGGCATTTAATTACGACGGATAATGGCGGCAGGTTGTACCTTTTAGGGACAGACATAAACGGAAGAGATGTATTTTCAAGAATTCTGTTTGGCGGAAGAATTTCAATGACGATAGGATTTTTGGCGTTATTTGTACTGTTCCCTATAGGACTTTTGTATGGGGGAATTTCCGGATATTTTGGCGGTGTGGTTGATATGCTTATGATGAGGTTTGCGGAAGCCGTTATGTCTATACCGAGTTTTTATTTGTTGATAATTCTTGCCTCAATTCTTCCGAGCGGAATGACAAGTGTTCAAAGGTTTATGCTCATAGTGATAATTCTTGCTTTAATTGGGTGGGCAGGGTTTGCCAGAGTCGTTAGAGGGATGGTGCTATCTGTTAAAAATCAGGAATTTGTTCAGGCTGCTCAATCAATAGGTGCTTCCAGGTTAAGAATAATTGTAAAACATATTCTTCCTCAAACTACGAGTTTTGTTATTGTTGCTATGACGTTATCAGTTCCTTCATATATACTTTCTGAATCAGGATTGAGTTTTTTAGGGTTAGGTATTCAGCAGCCTGATGCAAGCTGGGGAAATATGCTTAAAGAAGCTCAAGAGTATACGAATATTATTTATCGTCCTTGGCTTTTAACTCCCGGTTTTTTAATTTTTGTTGCCGTACTTGCCTTTAATGTGATAGGTGATACAATTAGAGATGTACTTGATCCGAAGAGTAATAAGTAATTTGAAAGGCAGCTATGGAACAATTATCATTTCAGATATTTGATATGAATGTATGTATAAGAATATTGGCATCTGTGTTGCTCGGATTTGCAGTCGGTCTTGAAAGAGAAATGGCAAACAAATATGCAGGTTTGAGGACTAATATATTGGTATGTGTTGGAGCGTGTGTATTTACTATTTTATCAATATATGCCTTTCCGATGGTATCAGTTTCCGGAGATGAATTCGGAACAAGAGATTCTGCACGTGTTGCGGCACAAATAGTTACCGGTATCGGTTTTATAGGCGGCGGTACTGTTTTAAGGCATGGTGCAAATGTATTCGGATTAACTACAGCAGCTACATTATGGGCGGTAGCAAGTATAGGTATGGCTTGTGGCGCAGGCATGTTTGGGGTTGCTATTATTACTACGATTCTGTCTATTATTGTACTTGTTTTAATTGGGTTTGGCGAACGCAGAATTCTTCCGAGCGGTGTCAAAAATATCACCAGAATAAAAATTTCTCTTTCGTGTTCAAATGAACGCTCTAATGAAATCTATGATTTTATTTTGGATAAATATCCGAAATTGAGAGAGATTTCTAAAAAACTGAGTAAACAAGAAAATGACACTACAAAGATTAATGCTATTGTTGATATAAATTCAAATAATCCTATGACGGATACTTATAAAGTATTTAAAAAAGTTGAGGGCATAGATTCTATATCAATTCAAGAATATAGCGAGATAACTTTAAAATAATATTTGTACTCAAGTTTATTTTAAGGCTTCTTTGAGTGCTTTTTCAAGTACTTCTATTTTTGCCTGTAATACTTTTACTTGTGAATTACTGCTATCTGTTATAATACTGCTTTTTTCCAATTCCCTTTTATATGCAAATAATTGTTCTGTTTGTGCCAAATAAAAAGGTATAAACAGGCATATACCGGAAATTATTCCTGCTCCAAGTACCGATAACAAAAGGAATGCTAAGCTAAATGTTTTTGTTGCATGTTCTACGGTTTGGGACATAGCATCATAATGAGGAGCCCAAACTTGTAATGTTATGGTATCACTGCCGTTTAGAATTGTAAGAAATATAACTCCGAATATTGCCAAAAAAGCTATAAGTTGTAACATAAATTTCATTTTTCTCTACCCTCAAAATAATTATACACCTTAATATATTTTTCATCCGGCGGGATGGTTAATGATATTATCTCATCAGAAAATGGTTTTGTAAACACCAAACTGAATGATTGTAAAACTTGCTCATCTGTAGAAACTTTTCCCTTACCTGCACCATACAGAGTATCGTTATATATAGGGTGTCCTTTGTGGCTCATATGTACTCTTATTTGGTGCGTTCTGCCGGTAATCAGCGTAAGTTCCACTGCTGTTGCTTCTTTAAATCGTCTTATCACCTTAAGAATTGTTTGACTTTCTTTACCGTCTTCTCTAACCATCATTTTGTGCGGCTGCTTAGGGTTTCTGCCAATGGGAAGATCTATAATTTCTTCGTCTTTTTCCCAATCCCCTTTGACGATAGCTCTATATTTTTTTTCAATTTTATGATTTTTTATTTGTTCTGATAAAAACTCATGAGTTTTATTATTTTTGGCAATCATCAACAGTCCGGTGGTGTTTCTGTCCAGACGGTGAACGATTCCTCTTCTAAATTCACCGTTTAAGTCAGAAAGATTATTGCCGTAGGCGTGTAATAAAGCATTTACAAGTGTCCCGCTCGTTTCATTGATAGTCGGATGTGTAAGCATAGAAGAAGGCTTATTTACAACAAGCATATTTTCATCTTCATATACTATATCAAGTTTAATATTTTCCGGTTCAATTTTAACAGGTTCGGTAACTGTTTCTGTTATTTCTATAACATCGTCTTCTTTTGTTATATAAGATGACTTTTGAATTTTGCCGTTTATTTTTATGTTTCCGTTTTTTATTTGAGTCTGTATTTTTGAACGCGAAACTCCGCTTAAGATATCAGTAAGCAAAATATCTACACGTTTTCCGTCATCATTTTCATCTGCTATATATATCATATTACTTCGTTTTCTTTAGTAAAATTATTATTACCAGAGCTATTACTGCTATATTTATGAATATATCCGAAACATTAAATACAGGGAAATTTACGAATTTTAGCTGAAAAAAGTCTCTTACATATCCCAGAACAATTCGTTCATGCAGATTACCGGAAATCCCTGCGCAAAGCAGCGATATAAAAAATATCTCTTTAAACCAGATTGATTTGAGATTTTTTATTACATATAAAAACAATAAAGTTATAACAACTACAGATAAAATTATCAAAAATTCTCTTGCATTAGGAAATATATTAAATGCTGCACCGGTATTTTTTACAAATGTCAATGACATCAATTTACCGGAATATTCAAACCCTCCGGTAATACTGTGGTATAACAATCTTGATAAAAATAAATCGGAAATTAAGAAAAACACAAAACATACTATAAAATAGAGAAGTTTACTAAATTTTCCGTTCATTATTTATCCTCGGTCTTTCTGTCAACTTTTGCAAAATTATTTATCGGAATAACATTTACTCTTGTCATAACAAATGCCAAACCATTCATTGCAACTCTTATTTCCCCGTTGATTGTTCTGCTTGTATCTGTTATGCCTATTGATGCTACGTTGTACTCATTTACGTTATCTGTATTTGCAGTAAAAATTCTTGACAATGTATTATCGTCAGCAAGTTTCATAAAATGATCTTCCGGTTTTTCGGCAGGGTTAACTATTTTTTCCTGATTTATAGACGCAACAACCATACTATTTTCCGGAGCATCCACTCTTAATGTTGCTGTGTATTGTTGGTTAGCTCCGATGACTTTAGGTGATTCTATTGTCATGTTGATATATCTTGCATTACCGTATTTTAAAGTAGAAATTTCTTCCAAAACTTGTTCTGAAGTGATTTTCCACTTATTTGCCGCTTTTTGCAAGTGATACAGACATTTTGAAGTAGAGTTTAATTCTCCGACAATGTGTCTGTCCATGTCATCTGATGTAGCTACAGCAAATTCTTCGGTCTCTACAGTTGCGTAATCACCGTTTAATTTTATGTCTTTTATCTTTGTTGTATACGTAATGTCCGGATATGTGTCCCAGGTATCTTGAATAAGACTAAAGTATACATCCTTATTATATCCGTCATTATCTATAAAATTTTGTGCGTAAATATTTTCTAAACCTTTAATATCATACGCTTTTGCATAATTTTCCTGTTTTGCAAAAAGTTCTTCAATATCTTTTTTACAATTTTTTTCATACTGTATTTGGGCTTTAATAGCTTTTCTGTCCGTAAAAAAACCTGCCTGTGCCGGCACGGTATTCAGCAATAATATGCCGCCTAATATAACTGATAATAATACTCTCTTCATGCTTTTTATTATATAAAAAATTATGTATTATGGCAAGTCAATGAGTAATTTTGTAGTATGTTATTGCAAATTACCATTACTCACTTTTTTTAATACTCAATACCTTTTCTTGCAACGACTCCGGTATCCCAGTAGTGTTTAACCGGATTTATTTCTGATACAAGATGTGCAAT
>ONTD01000098.1 GCA_900320675.1 uncultured bacterium | reverse complement strand
GTTTATTTTGACGTGTCCCGCTAAAATTGCAGCCGCTGCCTTACTTTTAGTATCAAAATATCCTAAATCTGTTAAATATTTGTCCAGCCGTTCTTTTACCACTAACTATACCTCTTTTATGTTTTTGGGACGCACCACAGCAGAAATAATCCCTACCATGGCCCAAAAAATAAACTGTATTTGAGGCCTAAAAAATACCGTGTCAACTAGCCCGTGGAACATCATTGCACTAATTGATATAACTGCCGTTGATACAAAAATAATTTCCTCTATATTTTCAGATTTCAAAATAAATTGAATTCCTTGTTTTAACATAGTGATAATAAATCCTAAAAAGGCAATCAGAGCAAATATACCACTTTCAACTGCTGTTTCTAAAAATATATTATATGCACTTAATGCATCAAATCCGGTACGCATGTACAATCCGTATATTTCACGGAAATTCTTGTTACCTACTCCGATACCCAATAACCAATTATCTTTAAACATTTGAACAGACGACTGGTAAACGTTAAATCTGAAAGAATTAGAAGAATCCTGCCTCATAGCAAATATAGAAAAAACTCTCGCTCTTAGAGAACTAACAAACAATATTGCAGAAGTTGCAATTACAAACATTAAAGCAATTGCTGAGAGAAACCAATTTTTAAATCTGTGCCAAAAGAATTTGCCGCACACCAAAAATAGTCCTGATATTATAACCATACATCCGATATATGCACCGCGGCAACCGGTTAAAAATAATGTTATAACTCCCAAACAAGATAAAATTAAAAACATTATTGCAGAATTAATCTGCTTGTTATAAGCAAAATAACCGCATAGCCCAAATAAAGTCGGAATACCGGCAACGAAATATCCGCCCAGTAAATTAGGATTAAGCGGTTGCAGCGTTCCGTAAACTCTTGTCATAACCTGCTCCGGATTGAGATTAGAAACATCCTGCCAAGTAGAAATTTCGCTCACATGAGCAAAATTTTGCATAACACCTATTATACTTTCAAAACACACTCCGGCAGCAATAGCACCTAAAACATATTTTACATGTTCTCTGTGATATTTTAAATAGTGAACAACAGATACATAAAAGCCAAGATATGTAAGAGTTTTCATAAATCCTTTCAAACTCAAACCAAACAATGTTGAGCCGGCAAGACTTATTATTACAATCATAAAATAAGCTAAAAGCCACAATTCAAACTTATTTGGTTCAAATCTATCCTGCGGTTTTGTTAAGGCTTGTATCAGTGTTAAAAACGCCGAAATCAAGGCAACAAACCCAATTACGTCAGAAGACATTACGGTTGATAACAAAAATACCGAAATAATAGACAGAAAAACAAGTTTGTCCAAATTCTTTATGAACAAACTGTTTTCATATAATGCACTAAATTTATTTTGAGTTAATTCCAATAATTTATTGAACATCATCCACTTTGCTTACGTTAGAAGTAACGTCATCTTTCATATCATCATGAGTAACGGTAATATTTGCAACTGTACCGTTAAACTTGTAATCTACACCCTCTAAAGTTATAGGTAATCCCATCTTAACCTTATTACCGCCGACAACAGCTCCGTCTTTTGTAATTTTTGCATTGTCAGTTAAAGTTACAACTATGTCGTAAATATTAGGCTGAGACACATCATCAGAAACCAATACATTCTTTGCGGCGGATTTTACATTGTTTATCATAGGTAAAACAATCTTTCTGCGTTCAAATTTAACATTTACTACTTGCAAATCCGAATAAGGAACATTTCTTATACTTATAAAGGTTTTGTCTCCGGAATGAATAGGGTTTTCGCCGCCAGTTAAAGTTATGCCTCTAAGATATACATCAAACACAATCGGAGAAGTAGTCTCTATCTGTTTATCGGCAGTTTGGCGGAAATGTTTAAAAGTAACAAAACCGACAATCAACGCAATTATCAAACCCAATATAACTATCAAATCAAAAGGTTTAATCTTCTTAAGAAATTCGAATTTATCCATTTTAACTCTCCTATAATTTTTCTACTGCAGACAAAAGTTCGTCAATAGTAGTTGTTGCACAGCCCCATTGCCTTACAACAATACTTGCTGCAACATTCCCGATAATAGCTGCATAAACAGGATCTGCACCTGCGGCTAATGCAAGTGAATATACTGCAGTAACAGTATCACCGGCACCTGTAACATCAAATACTTCAGATTTATTAAATACAGGAATTTTTGTATATTTTTTGTCCTTTGACACAACAAACATCCCGTCAGCCCCACAGGTAATCAGAATTGACTGAGCCTCTGTTGCCTCCAACAGAATATCTCCGGCACGTTTCAAATCATCTTCCGATTTTAGCTCAAAACCAACAGTACTCTGAGTGTCAGGAAGATTAGGGGTCATAGATGTTATATTTTTGTAACTTTTTAAATCTCTTTGGGCATCAACTATTATTTTTTTTCCGTATTTATTAGCAAGATTGATTGTCTTGTTAATCACCTCTGGAGTGAGTGTTCCTATATGATAATTTGAAAGTATAACAACATCGTGCTCTTGAATAGCCTTTTCAATATTATCTATAACTTTTTGCTCGGTTTCAAGACTCAACGGAGCGTTAGTTTGTCTGTCAATTCTAACTATTTGCTGAGTAATAGATGTTGTAATTGAACCTAAAATTCTGGTTTTTGTAATAGTTTTACGAGCTTTATCACGCACGACATATTTTGTTGATATATTTGCATCTCTAAATGCCTGTTCCAGCTGATCCGCCTGATAATCCTCACCAAATACACCAATAACGGATACCTTACCTTTATTCAAAGTCGCAGCATTATGTGCGGCATTTGAGGCACCACCCAATATCGGCTTTGTCTGCGTATGTTGCAATATCAATACAGGTGCCTCTCTCGAAATTCTTTCAGCATCACCGTATACCATCTCATCCATTGCCAAATCGCCGATTACTAGGACTTTTGGTTCACTTAATTTTTCTATATATGAAACAAGTTTTTCTTTTATAATTTCCATAGCTTACCGCTAAAAATTACCACGAAAAAACTAAAAAATCAAATTAGCCCAAACCGGCGGTTGCAGGCATTTTAAATATTTTGTTAATATTTCTTAATATTTGAAGAAAATTACGCAATTTCAATCAAAAAAAATACTTTATAATAGTATAAGGAATTATTAGGAATACTTATACAACAAAATACTTTCTCATAGTTAAGGAACAAGGAATCCAGGGAGGTCCGCAATGTCAGTTGGCGCAGAAGACTACATTGATCAGTTATTGGTCAAAAAATACGCAGAAGAAAAAGTTGATAACCATGATGATATGGAATCAATGGTTGATCCGGAAAAGATGATGTCGGCAATGAATGACTATGCCGGTATGTATCGTAATATGATGGCGTTAAAACAACGCTTGAACATTGCATGTTACGCAGTAAATGCAAGAAATGCCAAGTATAATCGCTCCAGAAACGCTTATCAGTAATAAAGTTTTATAAATCCTCTTTTTTGAGTATAATTATCAGAAAAGAGGGTTGAAACTATGGGAAAAATTATTCTGGCGTCGTCTTCTCCTAGAAGACGGGATCTCCTAAAAAAAGCGAATTTAAAATTCGAAATCATTCCGTCCCCGTATATCGAAGATCATACGAAGACGGAATTTTCTTACGAATTTATAGAGAGTCTTGCGGTAAATAAAGCTTTAGCGGTGGTTCCGCTCGCAGATAATCCTGCTTTAATTATAGGCGCAGACACCGTTGTTGTGCTAAATAACAAGATTTTAGGCAAACCGAAAGATAGAGAAGATGCATTTAATACATTGAAAAATTTATCAGGAAAAACACACAAAGTTGTTACAGGAATTGCTGTTATCAATACCGAAACAAACGCTATTAAACAAGCTGCGTCGACAAGTCATGTAACATTTGAAAAATTAAGTGATGAACAAATTAATTTTTACTTAGAAAACTTCAAGCCAATGGATAAAGCCGGTTCGTACGGAATACAAGAAATGCCGAACGGATATATAAAATCTTATACAGGAAGCCTTGATAACATTATAGGACTTGATGTTGAACTATTACTCAAAATGTTGGGAAAATAATATTTCCATTTGCTTTACAGAGCTATCTATTTATTATAGAATTTTATTGTGTAACAAAGAAAGGTGGTTAAAATGAAATATGTATGCAGTGTATGCGGTTGGTCAACTGAAAGTGATACAAAACCGGAAAGATGCCCTTTATGCGGCGCTACTACATTCAATGTAATTGACGGAAGCAACAAAGTTTATGCTTGCGAACACAAAGTAGGCGACGGTGTTGTAGAAGATAAAGAAATTATGGAAGGATTAAGAGCAAACTTTAACGGAGAATGCACCGAAGTAGGAATGTATTTGGCTATGTCAAGAGTTGCAGAAAGAGAAGGCTATCCGGAAGTTGCAGAAGCATACAAAAGATATGCTTTTGAAGAAGCTGAGCATGCAGCAAAATTTGCGGAATTGCTTGGTGAAGTTGTTACCGATTCTACAAAGAAAAACCTTCAACTCAGAGCTGATGCTGAACACGGAGCCTGCGAAGGTAAGTTAGCAATTGCGAAACGTGCTAAAGAATTGGGATATGATGCAATTCACGATACAGTTCACGAAATGGCAAAAGATGAAGCTCGTCACGGAAAAGGTTTTGACGGACTTTTGAAAAGATACTTTTCATAGTATTTTATAAAAATCAGTAAAAATCCGGAGTAAATAATCTGCTCCGGATTTTTTATTGCTAAAACAAAGGACGGATTTTTTAAATCCGCCCTTGCTTATTGCTATGACACAATATTGATAATTAATCCACATCTGCATCAAAGTAATCTTTGATTACATTAGGATTATGGCTTACGCTCTTAACTTTAAGGTTAGCACCTTCTTTACGAGCGTATACATTGACATCTTTTGGAGCAATAGCTCTGTCAACTACACCATCTCTGATGATGTTAACTTCCAAAG
>ONTD01000099.1 GCA_900320675.1 uncultured bacterium | reverse complement strand
GAGCCTAAACTTAAATAAACTATAGCCATATAGCTATTTTAGAGGTTTTCTCAGCCCATGTCAAGTAAAAATAAAAGATAGGAAACACACGAGTTTCCTATCTTTTGTAGGTTATATATAAATAAATTAGTAATTATATGAATAATAACCTTTATCATAAACTGCCAACAAAGCATTAATATCTGCTTCATTACCTGAATTTAATACATCAGTCGTAGATGAATAGCCTGTATTATTATTTAACCAACCAACGACATCACTTTGTATTTTTGATACCCAATTGTTAATATTGGCAGAAGTATAATTTTCAAATACAATAGTGTTAATCCGTTGACCTTTATATTGATCTGTGATTTTTATACCTTTAAAGTTAGCACTTTCAATATTGTCAAGGGTTAAATCATCTTTATCATTGAATATGAACAGAGAATTAGTTGTTAGACCGGTAGGAGTATCAGCCATCTGAACATCAAAATATAATCTTGTATAGCCAAAATTCAATGTGTTAATATTTAATGTATCATTCTGAGAGGAACTGGTCGCTTCATTAATAACAACTGAGGTGCCACTTCTTAAATTAATATTATATATATCATCACCATTTGTATCATTGATTATCGCAGTTGTATTGCTGCCTGTCAAATTATATTCATCATTTCCTTTACTATCGGTAATTTTAACGGAAGTATAGCCAATATTGTATTTATCATTACCTTTGGCATCATTAATGTTTAATGAAGAATTTGTAAAATCATTGTTATATTTATAAGAATAATCCCAATAAATGTCATCTGAACTGCCCTTTGAAATATAGGTATCATGTCCGCCTGTAAAGAATATTTCATGAGCATAACTATTGTTAGAATATACTCTGTTATAACCTTTACCTGATGTAAATTCCGTATCACCTGCAAGATATACAAGATTATTATTGGTTGTGTCTGCAAGACTGCATTTTGATATGCTGTTTGCAATATAACTTACATCATAACTTCTGTTTGCATCTTGAATAATCAAGTTTTTGGCATTTATCGGTACGTTGTCTTCTCTAAAGAAGCCGTCATAGGTGAGTGCGTTTTGTATACCTTTTGTATTTATAACTATATCGTGATTATAACTGTTAAAAGATATATCAATTCCGTTAGCATCAAATGAATCCGCACTGATTATAATTTTATCCGTTTCAATCGGAAGAAGTCCTTTTGAATTAGAATCTGCATATATATTAACTACGCCAAACATAGCATCCATTTTAAAAGTATCGTTGCCTTTTCCGGAATATATAGCAGCACCCTTTATCTCTGAATCTGTATTGAAAGGATTGTATTCCTTATACAAAGAATTATTTTTTACATTTGTATAAGTATCATCCCCATCAGTACCGAGTTTTACGGATTTTGCAATTTCTGCTAATTCTGAAGCCTTTTTCTCTGCATCGGCTTTAGCGTCTGCTGTTGCACTGCTGTCACTTAAGGTTGTTTTTATGTAGTTTAATAAATCTCTGGTATTATCGTAAGATGTTTGGTCGGATAAATACCACTTAACTTTGCCTCGCATATTATCACAGGCAGTTTTTATTATATCACCATCTATATGTTTAATATTTTTGCCGTTTGCATCGGCTATATCAATATTTTCAACCCTTTTATATCCAATGGTAGAAAAATAGAAATAATTATCAAGCATAACACCGTCAACGCTGGCACTGACAGATTTTATGTTATCACCCTTTGCATCCTTTGATGTATCATTTAATGTTAAATTATAAGGATTTGCATAAACATTATTTTTTATATTATTCAATAACTGTTCGCCTGTTGACAGATATAAATGAGTTTCATTTTGATATGAGTTATATGAAACATTAAATAGTACTAAATTATTTAAATCTGCTCCGTTTATTTGGAGAGTATCATTATCACTGTATGTATTATTACCGTTTTTGATAATCGTTTTAGTGTCTTTTAGCGACTGTACAATATATTTATCTGCACCGTTTTTTGTATCATCAATATATGTAGTACCTTTTTTACCTGTAACAAATGTTGTAAGACCTGTTACAGGTGAATTTGGGTTATACATAATATCAGTTTTGTTTCCGCCATAAAGGGTATTATTTTTTGCATAAGTTGCAGACAAGATATTGTTTTGGTCTGCATTACCCCTGATTGTAACAGTACCGTTTTCAATCATAGATTTTAGATCGCTTTTTTTACTGCCTTTTACCAAGTTGGTTTTTAGATAGGCATCGGCGATGTATCCCGGATAAATTGTGCGATACTCATCCCAATACTCATCATATATGCTTGTTGATTTTGATGTAAAGAAATTAGTCAAGGTTAAAGTTTCTGATTTTTGGGAATGTTTGCCTGTAATAACAAGATTATTCCCCTTTTTTTCATAAGAAAACGTAGTATCTTTATCAAATACCAAATTAACATCTTGAGAATTTTTCTTTAAAGTCAAAGTATCATTACCTGAACCTGCGGTCATTTTAATAGTACCTTTTGCACTGTTCAAAATAATTTTGTCATTGCCGGCACCGCCGTCAATTGTATCAATTCCGGTACCGCTGTTAATAGTATCATTACCTTTACCACCCAAAATGGTATTTTTACCGCTAATGCCATAAATGGTGTCATTACCGTCGCCGCCTTCAATTATGTCGTCGCCATTTCCGCCTTTAATGGTGTCATTACCGGCTTGTCCGTATAATTTATCGTTACCGTCGCCACCTTCAATTATGTCGTTGCCGTTGCCGCCGTATATAATATCCGTACCGGCATCACCGTATATTTTATCGTTTCCGTTATAGCCGTATAACTTGTCATTACCGGCGTTACCGTGGATTATGTCTATATTTGTTCCGCCGTATATTGTGTCATTACCGTTTCCGCCGTTAAGCTTATTGTTTTTGTATTTACTCTTTTTGAAATTTATGATGTCATTACCATTACCGGCATTAACAGTTAATGCACTTTTCCAACCTGTCTTATTTACCCAAGTAATCTTATCGTTTTTCTTGGTACCTGTTATTTTCTTTTTCTTAGGTGTGAATGTTGTTGCTATAAATTTCTCCTTTATTATTTTTATTTTTAGTTATTTTTGCAGCACAAAACAGCACAACAAAATATATTGTTGTACAAATTTGTTGTTATTCGGGAATGCAGAACTCTTAAATTCCCCTACGGGTGCAAGGGTTTCAGGTATATTATCAATTTTCAGTTGATTTTTATTCAAATAATCATACCCCGAATGTTTTAAATCGTGTGATAAGTATACCATAATTTGCGAATAATATCAATATTTTTATTTATTATTTTATGAGTAATACATAAAATATTTTACAGTTTATGTCTGATAACAGTATTGGAACCTTGAGAAGATACAAATAAAATATCTCCGTTTATATGCAAACAGTAAGGTT
>ONTD01000100.1 GCA_900320675.1 uncultured bacterium | reverse complement strand
TGGTCAACGTGACCGATGGTACCTATGTTAACGTGCGGTTTCGTACGTTCATACTTTTCTCTTGCCATGAGATTAATCTCCTTTTTTACTAGTTATACTACAATACTATTTTGGTATTTTAAGCCATTTAACTATAATAGTATTCGCTCAAACTTTTTTGTCAAGGTCTTAAAGACACCGGCTATATGTATAAAACTTGCACGGTCCGTATGATATTCTTTCATAAAACTCCATAGGGCATACTAATATTTATAGTTAAGCTTCAAATTTCTTACCTTGCCAAGAGTTTCTCATAATGAATTCGTGGTCGATTTTGTTCAGGGTATCAAATTTAGCACCGAGCCAATCCGGAGCTACAAGAGCATCTCTATAACCATTACCGGCAAGCCTGTGGATTGTTGTTTCCGGCGGCAAATACTCCAGAAAATCACAGACTAATTGAACATATTCGTCCATACTCATAAATTCAATTTCGCCTCTCTCATACATTTGAGTAAATTGTGTGCCTTCCAATGCACAGAGTAAATGCAATTTTACCCCATCTACTTTTAATTTGGCAAGCTCTTTTGCGGTCTCCATCATTTCGTCATGGGTTTCCCACATACCTAAGATTACGTGAGCGCATACATTAATTCCCCGCGCTTTTGTCTTTTCGTATGCCTTCAAAAAGCACTCATAGTCATGCCCTCTGTTAATCCTTTTTAGTGTTTTATTATGAATCGACTGCAAGCCGTATTCAACCCAAGTGTAATATTTATCGGTATAAGAAGCTATTAGGTCTAATTTCTCATCATCAACGCAATCCGGTCTTGTCCCAATTGATAAGCCCACTATATCAGGGTGTGTAAGTGCAGCATTATAAATCAATTTTAATTCTTCTACAGGTTTGTAAGTATTAGAGTATGCCTGAAAATATGACATATATTTTGTTGCATTAAATCTACCCGATACATACTCAATTGCAGCTTTTACTTGCTCTTCGACACTCAATTTATTTGAATGAGTTCTTGCAAAACTTCCGCCATCATCACAAAAAATACAACCGCCGGAAGATATTGTACCGTCGCGATTCGGACAAGAAAATCCGGCGTCAAGGGTAAGCTTGTACACTTTTGCGCCGAATTTTTGTTTTAAATATTCGCTAAATTGATTATATCGTTTGTCTGTGTTGTTGAACATGGCTTTTTTTAAGACGTTAAGACGTTAAGACGATAAGTCGATAAGTTCTTTACGTTAGTAATGTAGGGTGCGTGTTAACGCACCGCGATACGTCGTTAAGACGTTAAGACGTTAAGACGTTAGGACGTTAAGTTCTTTACGTTAGTTAGTTTTTGTTCGGGTTCTCCGGGAGTTGAATTAACCCACTTTCTGATACGAACTTATCGACTTATCGACTTCTACACCTACTCTGATTTATCTTCCCCTTCAACAATCGGGTAAACGTAGTGCTCACCGCACCCAGGACATACAACTTCTTGTTGTTTACCGTCTTCGGTTTGAGCTACTTCAAATAAAGTTTTACAACCTGATTGCACACATCTGATTGCCCAAGTAGGTCTTATTAATCTTGCCATATCTATACACTCTCCTGTCATATTTTACTCATACATATTATCACCCTTTAAGAGTTAATGCAACATATTATCTTAAAATACTAATATTTTGTCGGATTAAATTTTTGCACAAGCAATAAACAATTTCAGATGTAAGGAGAACATCATGAAAAAAATATTAATATCAATAGGAATAATTTTGGTTGCGGCATTAGCAATAGACGACACAATGGACAGATTTAAAGAATTAGATAATATGGCAATTAACACTCCGGCTCAATTTGAGATGAGAACCCCTGCGAAACAGACTACAGGGCAAATGCAGTGGGACAAACAAACCGAAAACAAAAGAAACTGGAAATCCAACCGCCATTGGGACAATAACCCGAACAACAACAGCAGCAGGTACGATAATTACAACAGAAATCCAAAACGTTCACAAAACAGGCTAAGGGAGTATTTTAAAAATAATCCTTACAAGAATGATTTTTAATCTCCGTATATCATCTCGCCATATGTATTATCCGGCGCATCCTCATCCTTTTCGGTATATTTATCCCTTTGATGCTGAATAAGTTTGTTTTGAAGTGCCGGAATATTTGACTCACTCTCAAATCTGAAATATGCACCTTCCGGCTTAGTATCTTTAACAATTGGTTGAGGGTCGATTAGTTTTGGGAAAAATCTCAAATAAATATTCTGAGAAATTATTTTTGATAATATATCTTTTGAATACAATCTGAAATATTCTAATTTGGCATACGCATCAGAGGCATTTGGAGCCTTGAATGCATCATTAGAGTCGCTGATTTTCTTTTTGTAAAAACCACGCCACATAACAAGATCATTGACAGTATCAACAAGAATTGCATTTGTCTCCATTTCATACGGATATGAAATATCAAAATTTGTAGATAACACAAGCATTTCCCAAACACTTCGTCTTGCATAAGCTTTATCTATCGGAACATCATTTGATATTAAAAGCAAAGAATTAGCGTTAAAAGATTTTGCAATAATTTTCATAGCAGCAAAATCCAATGACTGATCTCTTTCATAACGCTGAATTATACTCAATGTGTACCTTCTTAAGTTCTCATCAGCGGTCATTGCCCTTCGGACATAACTCATTGTTGGCGAATATATTCTTCCGGTGTTGTTAAAGTTTTCAACAACATCAGAGGCAATAATTTCCGAAACTTCCGGATAGCAATAATAATTTGAACAAACCTTAAATAAATCAATAGGAATAACAACCACATTGAAGGTTACTTTTGCTTCAGACGGAAGGAATGAAGCAATCGCCATAAATAATATTACTAATATTTTAAAAAAACATTTCATGCCTAAATTATACCACACAAATTTTCATACAAGTAATGGATTATATTTTAATTCAATTAACTTAAAATATACAAAATAGGAGAAGTTATAATGGATTATAACGAACTGATAAACAGAGCAATAGAGGTCTCAAAAAACTCATATGCTCCTTATTCAAAATTTGCGGTAGGGGCATGCGTTTTCACTACAAATGGGAATATGTATACAGGTTGCAATTTTGAAAATTCAAGTTTTGGTTTGACAATATGTGCCGAACGAAACGCTGTAGGAAGTGCCATAGCAGCCGGCGAAACACAAATAAGAGCCGTTGCAATATACTCTCCTAACTCCGAATACTGTTACCCATGCGGAGCATGCCGACAAGTTTTAAATGAATTCAAATCCGAAGAAGGACTGGATGTAATTTTAACCGGAAAAGACGGAATTAAATCTGTTCCGCTGGAACAATTACTTCCGGAAGGTTTTATTTTGTAATATGTTTATTATTGAAGCAATACTAAAATATATTAAAAAAGACAAATTTAATGAAATACTTGAGACGCATGACAGAGAACAATGCGAACATCTCCTTGATTATATTCCGCTTGAAGAAGACAAGACTACAGAGGAAGATTTAAATTGTGAACACATATTTATGCCGGTTGATTCTACCGGAGAAATTCTTGCATGCTCAAAATGCGGAGAAATCCGAAAACGAGAAGAGTTAAAAGATATAAACTTCTTCCACAAAGAAAAATAAAATCCGGATTCTATCGAGAATTAAACTGAGAACCTGAAATGAACCAGATCTCCGTCTTGAACTTCGTAATCTTTGCCTTCAAGTCTCGTAACACCCTTGTCTTTACAAGCAGGGTATGAGCCATTTTTAACGAATTCTTCATATGGAGTAATTTCAGCCCTAATGAAACCTTTTTCAAAATCCGTATGAATTACACCTGCAGCTTGCGGAGCTTTAGTACCTGCAACAATCGTCCAAGCACGAACTTCTTTTTCACCGGCTGTGATAAACGTTCTTAAGTTCAGAAGACTGTACACGGATTTTATCATCCTGTTAATTCCGCTATCATCAATCCCCAACTCTTTCATATAAGCTAATGCTTCATCGCCGAGTTCACATAATTCTTCTTCTATTTTTGCGGATATAATAACCATCTGAGCGCTATGTGATTTAGCATACTCCTCAACTTGTTTAGTATAATCGTTGCCGTCCTTTAAATCAAATTCAGAAACATTTGCCGCATATATAACCGGTTTTGTCATCATCAAATTTAACTGTTTTACAAACGGAATTTCGTCCTCACTGAAGTTTTCCGCAATATTAATATACATACCTTTATCAAGTAAGACTTTCAATTTTTGTAATACATTATACTCAATTTTGGCATCCTTATCACCGGCTTTAAACTGTTTAGCAATTCTTGCCTCACGCTTTTCCACCGATGAAATATCCGCTAATGCAAGTTCGGTGTTAATAGTCGCAATATCATCCAACGGATTAACTCTGCCCTCAACATGAATTGTATTTGGATCATCAAAACATCTTACAACATGTATTATTGCATCAACTTCTCTAATATTATGTAAAAACTGATTGCCTAATCCTTCACCTTTGCTTGCTCCCTTAACAAGTCCCGCAATATCAACAAATTCGATTGCTGTCGGAATTATTTGAGTAGTTTTGCAAAGTTTTGCCAATATAGGCAACCTCTCATCCGGAACGTTTACAACTCCAACGTTAGGTTCAATGGTACAAAATGGATAATTTGCACTCTGTGCATTTTTTGCACTTGTCAAAGCATTAAAAAGTGTAGATTTTCCTACATTCGGCAGTCCTACTATTCCGGTTCTAAGCATACTCTTTTCCTCTTTCTTTGGTTACATAGTAACGAAAAAGAAAAGGTTTGTAAAGAGTAACAAGAGATTATACAGATAAATT
>ONTD01000101.1 GCA_900320675.1 uncultured bacterium | reverse complement strand
GGGAGAGGATACGGATGTGAGTTTGAAAAACTCAACAGCCGTTGGTGAGGGGTTAAACAAAAGACGATAAGACGATAAGACTATAAGACGATAAGTTCGTAACAGGTTATAGATTAATTCAACCCTTGAAGAACCTGAACAAAAATTAAATACGTAAAGAACTTAACGACTTAACGACCTAAAGACTTAACGACTAAAAAAGTCTTTTTGTTGGCATAGCAATGCCAACCTACCTTATGTAAAGAACTTAACGACTTAACGTCTTAACGTCTTAACGTCTTAACGTCTTAACGTCTTAACGACGTATCGCGGTGCGTTAACACGCACCCTACTCAGTAATAATAAGCAAAAAAAAGTTGCCAATTTTTGGCAACATTAAATAAACACGAGGATATTAAGAGAGAGAGTATAAAGTCTGATATATTAAAATCCTTGATTAATCTCTTTGTTTTTTGGTTTCCAATTATTTAAAATTTTTAATTCCCTTACATATATATAAAGTATTTTTCGATGTAATAATTGACTTTTTTATTACAAATATTAAGAAATTGTAATGATTTATTTGCCTATCTACATCAAATAGTCGGTATTATTAAAAAATCTTGTCAAAAATTATGTAAGATGTTACAATTAAATATGTAAGTTGAGAGATATACAAAGTTAGGATAGCTATGGATTTCGATATTGAAGATTTTTTAAGAAAAGCGGTTGCGATTGGTGCTTCTGACGTGCATCTTGCCGTTGGGGAACATCCTACTGTTCGTAAGGATGGTCGAATTTTAAAAATTAATATGCCGGTACTTACTGATGATGATGTTGATCGTGCATATGACGGATTGCTGCCTCGTCAAGCGAGAGAAAACATGGAGAATGTTTACGATTTGGATTTTGCCTATGAAATCCCCGGAGTTTCTCGTTTCCGCGTAAATTTATCAAGACAACTTGGTAAAAGTAAACTCGTTATCCGACTTATCCCTTATTATGTTCCTAAAATCGGGGAACTTAATCTCCCATCTTCCATAGAACAATTTGCAAAACTTAACCATGGGCTTGTTCTCGTTACCGGTCCTACCGGTGCAGGCAAATCTACTACCATGGCTTCAATTATTGATTATATTAATGTTAATTATTCAAAACATATTATTACTATTGAAGATCCTATAGAATTTATTTTTAATAATAAAAAATGTATTATTTCTCAACGTCAAATTTTATTGGATACTGCATCATTTCCGGATGGCGTTAAATATGCCTTACGTCAAGATCCGGATGTAATATTTATCGGCGAAATCAGAGACAGAGAAACTATTTCCGCTGCTTTAAAAGCCGCAGAAACAGGACACCTTGTCTTTGCTACTATCCACACTAATGATGCCGTTCAAACAATTAACAGAATTATAAATATGTTTGATCCTTCAGATAGGGATAATGTTCGTAATCAACTTGCATCACTTGTCAGAGGTACTATTTCTCAAAAACTGTTACCGTTGAAAGACGGCAGCGGCAGAAGACCTGCCTGTGAAGTTCTTGTCGTTACCTCTACGGTTAAAGATTTTATCGAAAAAGATGAACTCGATAATATCTATGATTTGGTTAAAAAAGGCGCATTCAACTCTATGATTACGATGAATATGTCGCTTTATAACTTGTACGCTAACGGTTATATCTCAGAAGAAGTCGCTTTGGAATTCTCTGACGACAGGAATGAACTTATACAGATGATTAAAGGCGTTTATAGCGGCGCCCAAGTGATTGAATCAGAAGATGATGAATTCTAATGGGTAAGTCTTCTTTTGTTACTAATGCGATTAATTTGAAGTCCTATAACCTCAGCGAGTCCGATAAAATTATTGTCATGTATTCTCGTGACAGAGGGCTTATTCGTGGCGTTGCTAAAGGGGTTAAAAAACCTAAAAGTAAACTCGGTGCCAGAATGGATTTGCTTGTTGCAAATAAATTGATGTTGTTTGAAGGTAAAAATTTAAATACAATTTCTCAAGCGGAAGCTCTGAATACATTTAATAACACCAGAAGAGATTTGGATAAAATATTTTATTCAATGTACGTTTCCGAGGTAGTCAATAATTTCGGAGTTGAAGAAGATCCATGTTCCGCTGATGTTTACGATTTGTTATACGAAACTCTGGATGTCATATCAAAATCTAAAGACAAAATATCAATTCTAAATGCGGTGATTAAATTCCAATTAAAATTCATGAGGATTTCCGGATTTTCGCTTGAACTGGACAAATGTCTATGCTGCGGTAAGCCGATTGAAGATGAAAATATGTATTTTGAAGAAAAAGTCGGCGGCGTGATATGTACAGATTGTAATGAACATTACCGATTAAAACATCTTATGCACTATAAGCTCAGAAATTTTTTGTCGGTATTGGTTAATACCGAGCTTGACGAAATATCCGAATATGAGGAAAAAACAACGGAAAAAGTATGTAATGTTTGTTTTGAAATCCTGAAATCTTACATTAATACCCACTCGGTAAAAAAATTCAAATCAATACAAGTGATAAGTGCATAAATTTATCCGTACGTTTAATCCCTCAGCTTGAAATGCCCTATTAGAAATTCCTGAGCCTGAAACAGATATAATAATTAAACTTTTTGCGGAACATCTTTGAGTGTTTCCAAGTACTTAACGGCATATACTGCAGCTACGGCACCATCTGCGGTTGCGGTAATAACTTGTCTTAGAGGAGTTGTTCTTACATCTCCTATAGCATAAACGCCGTTTAAGGATGTTTGCATCATATTATCCGTAACGATAAACCCTCTTGCATCTTGTTCCAATTGCCCGTTAAATAAATCTACATTAGGAGTCATTCCAATGTATGGGAAAACCCCATTTATCTCAAGAGTAGAAACTTCATTTGATTTAACATTTTTGATAACAAGTGAATTTACAAGTTCATCCCCTATAATTTCTTCAACGACGGAATTCCAAATAAATTCTATTTTTTCATTTTTAAAAGCACGTTCTTGAACAATTTTATCAGCTCTTAATTCATCTCTGCGGTGGATAAGATAAACTTTTGAAGCGAATTTTGTAAGGTACATAGCTTC
>ONTD01000102.1 GCA_900320675.1 uncultured bacterium | reverse complement strand
TTGTGTTATTATATAAGTATCGGAATGTAGCACTCTGCCGAACAAAAACAATCCGGTGAATTGTTTTTGTGAGAGGGGTAGCGCACCGCACAAAACGTAAGTTTTGTGTTATTATATAAGTATCGGAATGTAGCGCAGCTTGGTAGCGCACCGTGTTCGGGTCGCGGGGGCCGCAGGTTCAAATCCTGTCATTCCGACCATTTAATAGACAAAAGCAGAACGGATACCATCCTTCTGCTTTTGTTATATGTAAATTTAAGACAGAAAAACAATAACCGGTGAAATTTTAATGGTGAAGATTGTTCTCCGGCTATTCTTTTTTATCTATTAACTTTTTAGCGAGATCAAGAGCTTGTTCTTTAGTTGTAACATCACCGTCAAGCTGAGCTTCATGGATAGCCGCAATTATATTACCCAACAGAGGGGATTGAGTTAGGTTAAAGCGTTCCATTAATTCATTACCGTCAACAAGCTTCGGCAGAGGGGTGAGTTTTTCTAACGACTCAAAATAAAAATTCTGAAGTTTGTCAAGATTTGAGATATTATTTTCAATCATTTCATCAGTAATAACTTCCCCTCTTGCTGACAATCTATCGGCTTTTGCAAGAACAATATTATCTATTACGTTATCGTTCAACTTTCTAAGGTAACGCATCATAGCTTTTTCGTTAACATCTTGTTCGCACATTAATGACGAAGGGTAAATATGATTTTTAATCATCTCGGAAATATAATCTATTTGTCGATTAGAGCAGGTAAGAGATTTTAGAATAGGTTTCACAAGCTTTGAACCGACATCGTCATGCTTAATAAACCTGTGTCTTCCGGTATCCTTTTCTATAGTCCATGTGGAAAACTTACCAATATCATGGAGAAATCCGGCAAGTTTGAGGTGT
Source organism: uncultured bacterium (assembly GCA_900320675.1). Lineage (GTDB taxonomy): Bacteria > Cyanobacteriota > Vampirovibrionia > Gastranaerophilales > Gastranaerophilaceae > UBA1221. The sequence continues at coordinate 9,676 of ONTD01000102.1, read as the reverse complement.
GCCAGACGAGGAAATCCGCCAAAATCACATCTGTTAAGATGTTCTTTAACTCTATCATCTGAATTTTCATAAATCATTTGAATTTGATTTACCGTCTCAATACTATGATTTAACAAGTCAAGGTGATGATGAGAATTCGGCGGAACTTGCTTTAACTCTTTAACAATAGGGAACACTTCTTCTAATAACCAAGTTTTATTCATATTTATAAGAGCTTTTGCGGTGTAATCCCCGTTAAATAACTTCATTAATTCATACAACACTCTCTCTTTTGCAGGCTTTTCGATTAAATCCGAATACTTACATATTGCATGGATAGTATCCGAACCCAAATCAAAATCTAAAGTTGCCTGAAATCTGTATACTCTTAGCAATCGAAGCGGATCATCCATAAAATTACCCTCTTCAATATAATTTAAAGTTTTATTTTTGATGTCCGCAACACCGCCAAATAAATCAATAACCTCGCCGGTATTGATATTTACAGCAATAGCATTTATAGTTAAATCTCTGCGCATCAAGTCCATTTCGAGAGAATTATCAATTGGATTAGTTATATCAATCATCTGAGGATTGTGAATATCATCACTATCTTTTAACACAAGACGATATATTTTGTTTTCCTCATCAAGAGTAATAAAAGTTGAATTAAAAATTTTATTTAAACTTTGAGCAAAATCTTTCGCTTCCATATCGGTAATAATTAAATCTCTGTCATACGAAACTTTACCCATCAAATAATCTCTTACCGTTCCGCCAACGACATAAATATTATTGCCGCTAAATTCTGCCGCAATTCTTGATAAAATCTTGTCTTTCATAATTTCATTTTGAATAGTTGTATTCATATATTATATTTCCTATCGCAACAATTACCGCAGTTTCCGCCTTTAAAATTAAATCCCCGAGAGTTAACATAGGAATGCTATGCTGAGCAAAATACTCAAATTCTGTCTTTGAAAATCCACCTTCAGGACCAATAATAACAAGTATATCGTTTCCTTTTGAAAACATACTCTTATTTAAATTATAGAACTCCCGAAATGTCATATCGGCATTTCTTTCGCAAAAAGCAAATACAAAATCAAAGTTTCGAGTTTTTAAAAGAGTATCTATCGTATTCAGCTCATAACAAACCGGTATATTTGCCCTCTCACACTGCTTTGAAGCTTCATACATAGTTCTTTGCCACTTAGTAATTTTTTTATCTATAACAGATTTATTCAATGCACAATTGTCTGTATACACAGGATACACTCCGGCAGCGCCGAGTTCTGTAGCTTTTTCAATAATAACAGACTGAGCATCACTTCTTAAGGGAGATTGTGCCAAATACAAATTAAACGGCAGCTTTCTGACAGATTTATACTTCTTATTAATTTTTGCCTTTAACTCCTTATTGGTAATCTCCTCAACCGTTGCTTCATATTCAATTTCATTATCATCAACAAAAAGCAAGGGTTCTCCAACCTTCGTCCGCAAAGAACGGACAATATGGTTGTAATTATCAGAATCATTGACCAGAATACAATCTTTAATTATGTTATTTGAGTTAATAAAAAAATGCGGCATATAATTTCTCCAAAAAAATTATAGCATGCATATTAATCTTATTAAATAAGGTATTAAATCAAATTTTGTTACAAAAATTTACAAAGCTTAAAAAGAGTTAATTCTGTTGTTTTTATAGAAATTTATCCGTAATAACGGTTATATTTTATCTAAAAAAGAGCAGAAGTTTTAATAATACTATATATTTAAAAAATCATTTCAAAAAACTTCTTAATAATCTCTTTACAATTAGTGTAAAAAACGCAATTTTTTTTATTGAGGACTTTTATTATAAATGTAGTGTTGTTATAATAGCTAGTGTAACAAATAAATTGATATATGATTAGAAAGATAAGTGTAGAAAAAACCGATAGAAGAAAATATACCCCAACAGTCATAAGGGATGATGTGAAGAAACAACCGTCATTTACAGGATTGGAAGCGTTGGGTAATTTGGCAGTTAAAGGCATGCAATACTGTGAAGCAGAGCCGATGCTTAATGTTACGGTATTAGACTTATCTACAGCAATCATACCGCGTTCAATTATAGAAACGGTTGCAGCTTCTAAGCAGACCGATGAAAACGGGAATCCTGTATTGGATGAAAACGGGAAACAGAAACGCAAATTTAATATACTGGCAGGTTTTGAAGCTCTAAGACGAGAAGGTTCGGGACTACTTATTAACTGCATCTTGCCCGGAGTTTTTGTTATGGGTGCTGCAAAATTATTCAATAACCCTATAATGGGTAACAAATCCAATTTAGTTCGCAATTGGGCTAATAAAGCTACTTTGACAAAATTAAGCGAATATTATCAGGGTACGGGTACTGAAAATTACTCTCAAATGCTAAAGAGAATGTTCAACGACTTAACAGGAGTTGACGGCAAAACTATGGATAAATCTTTTGCTAAAATTTATGAGCAATCTCCGAAAGAATTTGACAAAATATTTGATAATTTAGCAAAATTAGCGGCTACGGAAGGTAAAATTGATGACAATGTCTTAAAAGCCGCCATTAACAATATAGTAGAAAAAACTCATATATCAGAAAATATAAAATTTATTACAAACAATCCGAAACAAGCTTACTTCAATAATTCTTTAGAATCTCTGATGAGAAACACCGTAGAAGTTTTACACGATGCAAAGAATGCCGGAATTGAGAGTGCTGAAGAATTTTCAAAATACATTACAAAAGCTAAGAAATTAGTAAATTACAAGAGCTGGGCAGGTATGGCTGTAGTAATACCGTTAGCACTGGCAGCTCAGCCGATTAACAGATGGATAACACACAAAACAAGCGGAAGAAAAGGCGCCCCTATATATAATGATGAAGAAGAAAGAATTCTTTCTCATGAAGAAAAGGGTAAACTATTAAAACAAAAATTCATCTCCATAGGTTCAATGCTTGGCTTGTCTTGGCTTTCAATGATGAAGATGCCGAATTTGGGAATGCTTGAATTTAAGAAATTCTTCCCTTCAATGGATCAGGCAAGAATTGTCTCTACAGCTACATTTGCCAGCAGAATGGGGGCTTCTGAAGACTTTAACGATTTGAGAGAATCAACGGTTAGAGATTTAGCTACATTTTCAAGTTTCTATTTCTTAGGAGATTACGCAGCTAAAGCGATTGCCTCTGTTATTGAAAAGTTCAATCCTGATATAAAATTATTGAATGAACTAAAACCACTAAAAGAAGGTGCCAATCCTTTACAAAAGTTCTGGCACTGGACAAAGAATACAACAATCAAGACCTCCGGAGAGTTAACTTCCGAAAAAGCGACAAACTTACGTTCCTGCTGCCAATTCGGAAACCTATTCTTCTCACTGATGGCACTTGGACTATTTATCCCGCTAATAAACAGAATACAAACGAATAAAAAAGAACAAGCCAGAAAAGCAGGGCTGGCTCAAAATGCAACGGCTTCAACGTCGTCAACCAAATCCTCTCAGGCTGCAGCCTGTTGCGGCGCGACAGCCAAAGGGGGCGCCTCGTCGGATAAATCCGATAACATAGCGTCCGAGAATGGGTTTGGTATGAACCTCGTTGACAAGAAATCTACCGCATTTGGAGCATTTTTTAATTCGTAAAGGAAAGTAATTATGGAAATACAGAAAATCACCCCAAAAATTGAACATAGCAAACAAAGAAGTCAAATATTTAGTAATAATATTAATGGCGCCGGCACTAATGTTGCGCAGACTTCATTCACCGGTGCTGCCGATACATTATATTCAATTCCTGCAGTATTTTTAAGATTTTTAGATACAAACCAAGCTTGGGGTGCAAATCTTGTTGATTTAGGTTCAATGGTTATACCAAGAACCGCATATGACATGACACACCGCGGAATACCTACCGGTATGGAAACCTTGAGAAGAGAATCAACCGGAACCGCTAACCACGCATCTGTAGGTTTATACGGAACCGCAGCAGGCGCACTCTTAGCTATGGCCTTAAATAACAAATACGGAATTAAAGCTCACAAAATTTTTGCAAACAACGATACCTTAAACATTTTAGGAAAATATTGGTATGATTCTTTGCATAGCGGAGCAAAAGAGCCTTTAAAGGAATACTTAGAGTCAGTTGTTTCAAATATTAAAGTGTATAATCCTACAAAAGCTATTGATAACGAAGGTCTTGTTTCTATAGGTAAAGATACACAAGAAAAAGTTGTTGAAAAATTATATAAATTAATAAGCAATGCTGATACAAAAGACACAATCAAAGATGCTGATGTAGACTATATCAGACGTCTAATTACCGCAAATACCGGCGGAGAAAAGAGTGTTGTATTAAACGGCTTCCACAACGGACAACCGCTTAGAGCCGATAATACTCTATCAACTTTGATAGAAAATATACACAACGTAACAAAAGCATTTAACAAAAAAGAAGTATTAAATTCATTCATAACAGCAAGTGGATTTGATAAAGTTGAAATTCTTAAATCATTAAAAAGATTAAATATAGGGCGTTCGATTGCAGGACTGGGAATAGCTGCATCAATCGGTATGTCTGTTCAACCTATAAATATGTACTTGACTAAAAAGAAAACAGGTATTGACGGATTCCCTGGAGTTCCGGGACGTAAAAAAGACAAGTCAAATAGCTTTAAAGTATTAAAAACAGCTATGGGAATACTTTTTGGTGCAGGCGCAATCTCTACCATTATGATTGGCGGTAAAAAATCTGCCGTAAAAGAAGTCTCAAAAACTGTATCTGAAAAATTAAATGATTTCGGACGTGAATTTTTGAACAAAATTCAATTTAAAGGAGCAATGCCAACCATAAATCAACTCAAATTTGTATATGGTATGACAATTGTTTCAAGATTTATGTGCGCAAGAGATAAAGACGAACTCAGAGAATCTGCTGTAAAAGACACCTTGGGATTCTTAAACCTGCTAATACTTGGAGCATTAGTTACTAAGGGTGCAACAAGGGCGTTTAATAAAGAACTTATCAATCTTCCTAAAAATAGCAAAAAAGGCTTTTTCAACTGGATGAGAAATTCTTCCGTAAAATCAAGAGATGAAGTACTTCTTGAAACTTTGGGCAAACACGGAATAGAAGTAACCAAAGACGGCAAAGCGTTATCATACGGCAAACTGCTGGGACAAATCAAAAATCTTCCAAAAGATGAAAAACTGGCTCTGTGGAAAAAACTTGGCACATTAGACATAGCTCAGCTTATCGGATACGCATACTCCGGCATATTCCTCGGATACTACTTGCCTAAGATTAATGCAACAATGTCTGCCGCTAACGAAGAAAAACGTATTGCAAGGGTAGCCAAAGAACAAGGTAAAACCGTAGAACAAGTTAAAGCAGAAATGGCTGAAGAATTAAAAAGGATGGAAGCTAAGGCTCAGGGTAAAGAATATAAACCTAACAATGATATCAACAAAACAGAAACAACTCTTGATAATTCAATACTAAAAGGGCAGCTAAATTCTTTTACATCTAAATACATGTCATAACTTATTTCCTTAAAATAATAAATAATTTAAGGTTTTAAACAAGATATTATAAAGTTCTTAGTCAATAATTTTCCCGTCAAACAAGTCCATTACCATATTAACTTGATCAGAATGTCCTGCTATGTGATGAGCTTTAGTCGGAGCGGGAGTTGAAGTCTGCGTAACAGGTTCGTCAACAGAACTTTTTGCTGCCATTAGCTCTTCTTCTTCAATTTCGTCAACCGTTACAGGCTTAATCGGTCTTGGAGTAGAGGATGAAGCAACTTTCTTTGGTTGTGAAGGCTTTGTTTGGGATGCTTTTACCTGCTCATCAGAAGGCTCCGGTAATCGCACGACTACATTTGAACCCGACTGAGAAAATAACGTATCAACAGCACTTATTAAAACTTCCTTTTTATTACCCGAAGAAAATTTACCCAATAACTGTTCATTTTTTATAGAAATTATTGTCTCTTCCGGAGTAATTTTTACAGGATTTGCAAAAGGTTTAAATAACGCCATCGTCGGAGCTGACATTGAAGTAATAATTTGGAGCAACTTATCCCATAAAGCGGAAATATCCGAATCTGAATCTGCCGGTGTAGAATTTTGAATCGCAGAAGAAACTACCTGAGAATTTTGAACCGGCTTTTCTTCAACCGGTTTATTTTCAACCGGCTTACTTTCATTGGAGTTTTCTGATATTTTTTCTTCTTTGACGTGCTTAACTTCTTCTTTAATCTCAGTCTTTTGATATAAAACTTGAGGTACAGGTTTTTCAATCGATTTATTTACTGCAGCAATCGGCGAGGAAACATTTGAAAAATTCGGGCGTACAGGCGGGAGATTCGAGGATACTTTACCTTGCTCCAACTTTATTATCCTGTTTTGTAAATCCGAAAGTTTTGTATTTTCAGTTAAATTGGAAATATCAATTATCCCAACTTCCAACCATAGTCGTGGATTATTAGAAAGCTTTATCTCTTTTATATAAGAAGATATTTTATCAATAATCATGGTAATTTGCTGAGTTTCAAGTTTATCGGATTGTTTTTTAAGCTCAGTAATCTGAGCCTCATTTAACTGTGTAAGCTCAAAAATTATATCTTGAGAACAATTTTTAACAATCAACAGATTCTTCATATAATCAAGCAAATTCGATAAAATCTGCGATGGGTCATTCCCTGAATTATATATTTTTTCAAGGATTTCAAGAGATTTCTCGGCATTTGAATTAACGATTTCCGCTGCAAGAGAATTCAAAACATCAAAAGAAATTCTACCCAAGAGATTATTTATATCATCGGTAGAAATTGCTTCTTTGCCGTCAAGAATACTTAACTGATCAAGAAGTGCTATACTGTCTCTCATGCCGCCAGCTGAATTTTTTGCAATAGTAAACAGAGCATCATCCTCAATATTTATACCTTCCTTATCAGAAATGTACCTAAGGTGTTTAACAATATCATCAGTTGTAATTCTTCTGAAATCAAATCTTTGGCAACGGCTTTTGATAGTATCCAATACCTTATGAGCCTCTGTAGTCGCAAGAATAAATATCACATTTTCCGGCGGTTCTTCGAGTGTTTTCAATAAAGCATTAAACGCAGTTGTCGATAACATATGAACTTCATCTATAATGTATATTTTATAGCGGCTGTTAACCGGAGCATACATAACCTTTTCCAGAATATTTTGGGCATCTTCAACTTTTCTGTTACTTGCCGCATCAATTTCTATAACGTCCATAGGAACAGAATTTGTAATATCAACACAATTTGTACACTCTCCGCAAGGAGTGATTGTAGGTCCCTTTTCACAGTTTAAAGATTTTGCAAAAATTCTGGCTGTAGAAGTTTTACCGGTACCTCTGGGACCGGTAAAAAGGTACGCATGAGATATTCTGTTCATAGATATCGCATTTGCCAACGCCTTTTTTATATGTTCCTGTCCGACAATTTCTTCTAATCTTTGCGGACGATATTTTCTGTATAACGGTATGTATTTTTCATTCATAATGCTATTATTATATCAGAATTTAATTAAAAGAGGAACTTTTATGAACTTAATTAAACCTAATATTTTAAACAAAGGCGACTGCATATCAATCATAGCACCATCCGGACCTGTAGATTTTGACAAAATAATTAAAAGTAAAACCTATTTTGAAAATGCAGGCTATAAGGTTAAATTAGGTAAACATATAAATAATTCAAAGATGTTTTTGGCAGGTGATGACGAAGACAGACTGGAAGACTTACACTCTGCATTTTCAGATAACGAGGTTAAAGCGATTATCTGTGCAAGAGGCGGGTATGGCGCACTTAGAATAATCAATAAAACAGATTACAACTTAATAGCATCAAATCCTAAAATCTTTTGCGGATATTCTGACATAACGGTTTTAAGTTTGATGTTGCTAAAAAAAGCATCGTTAATAACATTTTCATCTCCAATGGCACAAAGCGACTTTGCCGAAGATACTATTAACGAAGAAACAGAACAATCCTTTTTTAACGTTCTTCAAGGGAAAGAAGAACATTATATTGCAAAAGGAGTAATAACATCAGGAAAAGCTAAAGGAATAATCTGGGGCGGGAATCTATCCTCAGTTGTATCACTTTGCGGCATAGACTTTATTCCTGATACTGATTTTATACTATTTTTGGAAGACGTATCCGAACCGGCTTATAAAATTGATAAAATGCTTAGACAATTACTCAATATAGATAAATTTAAAAAGAACATAAAAGGAATAGCCTACGGAGAATTTTCAGATACTGACAATCCTGTGTGGGTAAACGATACCCTGACAGAGTTTGCCCAAATTTTAAAAATTCCTGCCTCATACGGTTTCAAATTTACACACGGCAAAGCAAAACAAACAATAAAAATCGGTGGCGAAGGAATTTTAGACGGAAATTTAACCGTAAAATAGCTATTTGGCTAATGTAATTATTTTGAATTAAATTTATTCTTAAATTATGAGATTACTTATATTAGGGATATTAATATTATTAAGCATAAATATTGCACTGTCATCAGATTATGGGGTATACACTCCTTCGGATTACAAATATACTGCCCAACCGGAAGAAATGACACTGTTTATATTGGATTTTTCAAATTCTATGTCTGAATATCTGGAAGGACAAAGCAAAGCCGATATGATGGTTGAAACAGTAAAAAATCTTTTACCGTCTATTAATCCAAACAGTCATGTAGGGCTAAGAGTATATGGGCATAAAATGGGGTTCACTCCCTTTGACGCATGCCATGCTTCATCATTGCTGGTACCGATAGGAAAAGTTAACAAATTCACAATAACAAATGCACTTGATAGGACAAATCCACGAGGAATGACTCCGATAACATTTTCACTAAAGCAAGCCATAAAATATGACTTTGCAGGGTTTAAAGGTAAAAAGCACATTATACTTCTCACTGACGGCGGAGAAAATTGCGACGAAAGCCCTTGTAAATTTGTAATGGAGCTTGTAAAGACAAGAAAAGACATCTCCATAGATGTAATAGCTTTTACAATTTCTGATGAAGATGACCTTGATCAGCTAAAATGCACCTCACTTGTTACGGGCGGGAAATTTTATACCGCAAATACCGCCGCAGAATTAGCTAAAAGTCTATCAAATACAACAAACGGCGTGAAAAAAGTTGAAGCCAAAATCATTACAAAATAATTTTGACTTCAACTTCACTATGTAGTTCCTCGAATGTTTTTTATGTCTTATTACCTTTAAATAAATTTATTATGCTTCCAATCATCTGCAATCCAAAAGCACCTTGCGTTAAGAAATTAGAGAACTTATCTCCGCCGCTTGAACCGCAACTTGAATACGGATCATAGTACATTGGCATTCCGCAGCCATAACCGCAGCTATCCCATCCGCCGCCCCACGCTTGAGGCCCCATTCCTTGTCCGTAGAAGTTATTTTGAATGTTGATCACACTCTTTTTATTTGAGCTTAATCGATTCAAATTAGAAGCGTAACTGGGATTTGATCTTAGCATTTGTAGATGATAATTGCCCATAAACAATCCTTTCTCTATCTCTTATATATATATAAAGTAAATAACATTTAAATAATTGCTAAATTTAATAAATTTAACTTTACAAAACTTTACATTATATCTCAAG
>ONTD01000158.1 GCA_900320675.1 uncultured bacterium | reverse complement strand
TTGGAGAATAGGAGACTCGAACTCCTAACCCCCTGCGTGCAAAGCAGGTGCTCTACCAATTGAGCTAATCCCCCGAAAGGTCTTTTTTATTTTGTCATTCGCACCACCATTTTGGGGTACTTTCTTATTCTACATGCTAATTTTTTTTTGTAAAGTACTTTTTTATTTTTTATTGCGCTCTGCTTTTTCTATTGCTATTTTATAACTCTTTACTGTGTGTTTACTTATTCGCATGGCGTTTGCTATTTCAGCTTCACTTTTTCCTGCGTTCACCAGTTTTGCCACTTTTTCAAATACTTTTTCTTCATCCATTTTTTCGCTACCCTGTATCTTTTTTTAATTTATTACAAAACTAAAAAATTTTACATTACCCGAATGGCTATTTTTTAAAATACATCTGATTTTATTGGATTTTTGAATTTTGTTATGTTTCCTTGGAATAACAGTTTTACCGTTCCCACAGGTCCGCTTCTGTGTTTTGCTATTATTATTTCTGATTCACCTTTGTTTATTGCTTTTGCAGCTTCATCTTCTTCGCCATCTTCCGCTTTTCGATAATATTCATCCCTATATATAAACATTACTATATCTGCGTCCTGCTCTATTGAACCGGATTCTCTTAAATCTGATAACATTGGTCTTTTATCCGTTCTGCCTTCCACTGCACGAGATAACTGAGATAATGCTATTACCGGCACATCCAATTCCTTTGCCAACATCTTCATTCCTCTGGATATCGTCGATACAGCTTGAAATCTATCTTCTTTGCTGTTACTGCTTTCCATTAACTGTAAGTAATCTATTACTACAAGTCCGATATCGTTTTGTGCCATTTTTAATCTGCGGCATTTCGCTCTTATATCTGTTAATGTACATCCCGGTGTGTCGTCTATATATATCGGTGCCTGTGCAAATTGGTTCATTGCATCTACAATTTTTTCCCAGTCTTTTGATTGCATATTTCCGGTTTTTAATTTTTGTGTGTCAACTTCTGCCACAGAACACAACATTCTCTGCATTAATTGCTGCTTTGACATTTCTAATGAAAATATTGCTACCGGCACTTTTGCTTTAATTCCTACGTTTTGAGCTATATTTAGCGCCAATGCCGTTTTACCCATTGCCGGACGCGCCGCAAGAATTATTAAATCCGACCTCTGTAAACCGTTTAGTAACACATCCAAATCATAAAAATCTGTCGGTATTCCTAATAATTCACCCTGATGATTATGTCTGTATTCTATTTTTTCATATGCATCAAGTACAAGTTCTTTTACCGGTGTTAAGTCTGTTGTTGCCTTTTTTGAAGCTATATCAAATATTAATTTTTGCGCACTCTCTAATGATGCGTCTATTGAGTTTACATCATAACCGAATGATACTATTTCTGAACCCGCATTTATTAATGCCCTTTTTATTGCTTTTTCCTGTATTATTTTTGCATAATACTCAATGTTTGCTGTTGTTATTGCATTATAACTTAAGTCGTTTATAAATGACCTGCCGCCAACAGAATCCAACTTTGAATTAAAATTCAAAACATCACAAACTGTTATTATATCTATTTTTTCATTTGAATTAAATAATTGTATCATTGCTTCATAGATATATCTATGAGCAGGTTTATAAAAACTTTCCGGTTTTAAATATTCTACAATTTTCGTTATTACTCTCGGATTGACTAAAATTGCACCTAAAACTGCCTCTTCCGCTTCTATATTTTGCGGTAGCAAGTGTAAGTCTTTTTCACTTTTTTGTTTCGTTGCCGGCATGCCCAATATCTCCTTTTATGTCATGATAACTCGACTATGTTTTTTTTAACACACTCCATGCTTTTTTTGTTGCAATATTTCCTATTTTTTTAGCATGACTCGCGGTTTATATATATTTTACACCTTTACATTTTTTATAATTTTCTTTATTATCTTTTTATGATTGATTACAAATTAAAGAAACTATCTAAGTTTTTGACAGACAATAAATATTCTGTCGCAACGGCTGAATCTTGTACCGGCGGACTTTTAAGTTCCAGATTTACAGACATTTCCGGCAGCTCTGAGTTTGTTAAACTTAATTTTGTAACCTATGCCAATGAAGCTAAAGAAAATGTTTTAATGGTTCCGCATAGTATTCTTGAAAAGTTCGGAGCTGTAAGTGAAGATTGCGCATATCGTATGGCTGAAGGATTACACAATAATACCAACTGCGATTTAGCTATTTGTACAACCGGTATTGCCGGTCCAACTGGTGGCTCTGAAGAAAAACCTGTTGGATTAATGTTTGTTTCTGTTTATTTTAATCAACATATTTTCGTGAAAAAATTTGTTTTCCCTTCTTTTATACCAAGAAAACTTATGAAATTTATTTTTTCACAAGCTGCAATTTCTTTTGCTTACGATATTGTTAAAAAATCTATTTAAGTATTGCTTGTGCCAACAATTCAGGATGTTCCTTTATTAATTGGTCAGCAAAGATTTTGGCATCAATTTGAGTAATTAATATTGCCATTTGGTCTTTTGGAAGTCGTTCAAGCATTTTTATTTTTTCATCTTCATCAATAACTTCCATGGCTTGTGCTACTTCCGGCTGAAACTTGTGAGCTTTTATCATATTTGTATAAGCATCTGCATCAAATTTTTGATACAAATCCTTATGTGCATTTGCAATTTCCATAACTAATTTTTGCTTTGCAAACGGCTGCATTGCTCTAAGTGCATCTTGGAATTGATGAGGATTTAAGCCCCCGATTTTTTCAAGTAATTCCTTTGAACTTGTTCTGTCGGAATCTTCTCCGCTTACTGCCTCGTACATTTGAGCAAGGTATTCTTGAGGTATTAACTGTAAATTTTTCATTATTTGTGTTTTATCAATATCCGGATCTTCTAAAAACTTATCCAACTGTTCTTCCGGTAAGTATGCCATTATCTCTGCATCGGAAAACATTTGAAAGACTGTTCGAACCAACTGTTCCGGAGGTAAATCTTCCAGCATATCCATTAACTGATTTATATCAAAGAAATAAAATCCCTGATTTAAATCCTCTTCTTCCATTAAAGGAAGAAACATTTTCAGTTGGTCCGAATTCATCTCTTTCAAAAACTCTAACTTATTATTCGGATCGGCCAATTGAAATATTTTAACAAGCATTCTTGGTGATGAAAAAATTTCATGTGCAAATTTTACAGCTTCTTGATTTCCGTCTTCCGCTTCCTTTTCTACAATTTCCTCTAATCCCATTGAGGCATAACGCTCTCTCATCTTCATTTCTGAGATGTTTAGGCGTTGCATTAATAGTGTTAAGTCTGAATCAATTACTATGCTCATTAAAATACCTCTATTTTCTATTACGGCATTAGTAGTTAAGAAGTTTAATTTATTCCGGATATTTGTTAAGTTTTTGTAATAATTTTAAGTTAAGTTATTTAAATGATGATTTTTTTCTATAAAACATTATAATGACTGTATGAGGAAGATATTACTATTACTTTTAATAACATTGTTATTGCCGGCATCATGTTCGGGAGCGTTCTTTAAAAAAGACAATCCGGATGTAGATACCTCTCAAGGTTATGTCGGAAAACTTCCGGATCTGACAACAGAATATCAGCCGAGCGAATCCGGTATTTCTACCCCTATATTTGATAAAACACAAAATTTTCATTCGGAAAATGTTATAAAACCTATTCCAAGAGACGATCCGGCTTTTGTAAATATCATACTCAAAAAAGACAAAACTTCTGAATATACAAATGATATTCAAGAGTTTATAGAAATGATGGAACAAATTAGTGAATCTATAGAAAATGAAGAGAATGTTCAACGCTTTGCTTCTCGGGTTTACTATTTAAACATTAATACCGAATATCTCCAAGAAAAATACGGAGATAAACCGGAAAGCGGGTACTTGTCTTATAAACAAATACTAAAAGTTAGTGATGAGGCAAAAGAAATCTCCCGATTACGTTCTGATGCAGAAAAATATAAAAAATACTTAGCATACACCGGAACCGGCGCAGAATACAGTAAAAATAATATTGGTATAAAATTATTTAATCTACAATTAGATCTTGAAAAAACTATAAATATTTTAAAACAGGTACAGTAAAGTAAAATTTAAAAATGATGTAATAATTTTATTTATAATTGAAAATTATATTGGAGCAGGCTCGCTAATTATAGTGAGCCTGTTTGTGATTGTCTTGAATTTTCCTTTCTCTCGGACAAGTTGTTTGCTTCATTTCATTGTCGCAAACTAATGTCCTCACTTTATCGAGTTTCGCTTTCGCTCACTCTACGGAAAATCCGCTATGGCATAAATCACACCAAAGGTATTTTGTTTATGTCTGCTTTATGCAAACAGTTTTGTTTATTAAACGAATGTTTGTTTATCTGTAGATACTACCATAAGTGCGTTTGTAAGATTTAGAATTACATTTTGTTATTATTTTATTACGCAACTTCCAATTCAAACCCCAATTCTTGGAATATTTTTATTATTGTTGAAAATTTAGGTTCTTTTTCACTTTTAAATAAGCTATACAAATGACTTCTTGATAATCCTGTTTTTTTAGCAAAACCTGCAACTGTATCTTTTGCTTTTATAACAATTTCTAACGCACGATAAAATGAATTAAAATCGCCGTCTTCTAAATAGTCTTTTAAACTAGCATTTAAGTATAATTTTATATCTTCGTCTGATTTTAAATCATTTACCAAATAATTTTCAAAATCTATTGTATTTTTAATTTCTTTCATTGTAGTTGTCTCCATTCTTGAAGTATATTTTTTGCTCTTTGGATATCTTTGTTTTGAGTAGATTTATCTCCGCCGTTTATTAATAAAATAATAATATCATCTGTTTCTGAGTAATAAATTCTATAACCGGAGCCAAAATGCAAACGTAATTCAGATATTTCATTGTCAATTTTTTTATGGTCACCAAAGTTATTTTCCAATAATCTTGTAAGCCTTGATTGAACTCTTGCTTTTGTTGTTTTGTCTAATGATTCAACCCAATCAATGAACGGACATTTATCATCAGACAGTTTTGCAATTTTTATAATTCTTTGTTCCATATTTATAGTGTACTCTATAGCAGACACTTTGTCAAGTATTAAAAACAGTACACAAAAATGATGTGTCAAAATAACGCACTATACATTTCAGCAAATTTATCAATAACAGCTGTAACATCAGCCACATATTCACTTGTGGATTTTTCTAAGTCGTTAAAGAATACCCCCTCAACCGAAGAATAACCATTACTTGATTACCAACTTGCAACCGGCTGATTTTATTCCGGTTACTACTCCTTTTTTAGGTGTGCTTATTTTACCATTGTTTTTATTTGCCTGCAATATTTTGTTTTATTACCATTTCGCAGTTTTGGCAATCAAATTCCAGTTTATATTTTTTTCCTTTTTCATCTGTTAAATATAACTTTTTAGGAGATTTGCACATATTTAGTGCATATTTAATACAATGTTTTGTTCGCATCAATTCTTTTTCGTTAAAATTGTTTTGGCTCTCTATTGAATACTCTGTTATTGTTGATCCGCATTTTTCATAAAATTCCGCAGCCTCTTTATTGTGTATATTTTCGTGGTAATCTGATTTTTGTTTTATGTATTTTTCATATTTTAACGGTTTTTGTACTTCTGTTTTATAATTTTTTATTCTTTCTGTTTTTAGTTTTTCAAGCAGATTTCTTCTAATTTCATTTATTTTTGATACAGGTAAAAACGGAATTTCTCCTTCTGTTTTAATTTCTTCTGCATAAAAAATACTATCTCCTGTTTTTGAGAGTTGTTTTATTAACGTTTCTCTCATTTTTTGCTCATTGTTTGGTTTTTCTTGTTCTGTGATTTTATATTCTGCTATATTATTATCTTCATCTTTAAATCTTATTAATCCGTTTTGATATTCTATGTTTATTTTTATCTTCCGTTCTATTTTTGCATTTGATAGTTGTTTTTCAAACATTGAATCTATGTTTCTGTAAAGGGTTGTATTTTTTGGAATTACTATTTTTTTATTTATATAAATTTTATTATTTACACTTTTGTTAATCAAACATCCGGTTAAATCATTATCTTTAAAATAACAAATTCCATCTTGCGGGTTTAGATTAAAATTTTTATCCAAAACAAACCAGCCCTCACCTGAAATTTTTACTTTTCCAATTTTTTCTCCCCGCATTTTCGGGGTATCAAAGTTGTAACAATCTTCTCTTTTTTCTAAAAAATAACTTGTAAAATCTCTGTTAAAACTTTTTTGAGTATCCGGTATTATTTCTGTAAAAATTTTTCCTGAAGATGTTTTTTTTGATATTTTATCTAATTCTTTTCTGTAAAATAAAACAACATTTTTTACATAATTTTCATCTTTCAATCTTCCTTCTATTTTGAAAGATTTAACACCCATATCAACCAAATCTTTTAAATGTTTTGAGGCATTAAAATCTTTCATTGAAAGTAAATATTTGTCTTTTACTAAAATATTTCCTTGTTCATCTGTTAGTGAATATTTTTTTCTGCATGGTTGAGCGCATTCCCCTCTGTTTGCAGAACGTCCGCCGTTATAATAGCTTAGATAGCATTGCCCGCTATAACTTACACATAAAGCTCCATGAATAAATGTTTCAATCTCACAATTGCTGTTTTCACAAATTTCTTTTATTTTTTCTTTACTTAATTCTCTTGCCAAAATAACTCTTGAAAAACCTATTTTGTCTAAAAATTTTACTTTTTCTTTTTCTCTGTTGTTGCATTGAGTACTTGCGTGTAAAACAATCGGCGGAAGTTTTCCTTTTATTGC
>ONTD01000104.1 GCA_900320675.1 uncultured bacterium | reverse complement strand
CTATTATAACATATAATTGCTTGTTTTCAAGTAATTTAATTAAATATATCTTTTACACTTTTATATAACAATATCAATAAATTCATTTATTTGTTTTAAACTATATATTTAATGTTTTAAATATATCCTTATTTTATAAAAATCAAAAATACAAATTTTCTAAATATTCTCTCCGAAGTTCTTGCCTTTTCTCTTCTTCTTTACTAATGATTAAATCATTTAAATATACTCTATGCTCAATATATTTAGATTCATTTAATTGAGCCTTTAAATCTTTTAAAAATTTTATTTGGTTATCTATTAATGGTATTATACTTCCTGAAAAAGAATATGTTGAACTTTCTAGAGGTAATTGTTTAAAATCCTCAAAATCATCATTCAACTTCAAAAATTCCATATAATAATTCATTTTTAAGTTTTTATAATAATGATTAATCACTTCAAAAATAATTTTTAATTTATCAATATCTGAGATATTTTTATCTATATAATTTTGAATATATTTTTCTTTTCTCTCATTTATATGTGGTTTAGAATTTTGAGAATTTGAAAAAATGTTTTGAGATTTATATTCAATGAAAAATAATTTTTCTGGTAATAATATATTTTTTACTGCTATATCTATTAATTCTTCGTGATTTTCTCGATTCCATACATTATAAAAAATCTCACTTAGAGCAATATCTTCATATTCTTTTTCAGATATTTTTACTGTAAATTCATTCCAAAAATCTTTATCAACTGACATAATTTCATTGAATAAAAATCCGGAATAGTCCCCATGTACTTTTAAAAAGATATAATACATATTTTTTAAAATGTTTAAATTATTTTTATATAACTCGACTAATTTCTTCGCGTTCTCTATGCTCAAATATGTATTAATAAACTGAGGTACTACATTATTATTTCCGTTTATATGACTATATATCATTAAACTGATTTTTTCTATAATTTTATTATCTGCTTTTTTATATTTTTCAAGAGAATATACCGGAATTATTTGGGGATATTTATTATATAGTGTTTGATTAGTATATTTTAAAAGCTTTTTACATATATTTTTATTAATTTTATCTTCTGGATATAATTCGAAAAAAGATTTTTTCCAAATTTCTCTATCGTATTTTTGGACATTATCAATAAGCTTTTCAGTTTCTATAACTCCTACATAATCAAACAAACATCTTACTATTTCATTTGGGTACATTTGCAGTCTTATTTTACTATTAATTAAAAGTTTGATTACAGTTATATATTTTTTAGGATAAATACTTAACTCTTTTAGTAAATCATATAAACAATAGTGAATATCTCCTTTATTTTTAATAGCAATACTTTCATATCTTTTACAGGCCGCAAATAAATTCTTGTAATCTTGTAAAGTATAATTTTTTGAAATTCTCTTAAGTTTCTCTTTTCTTTTTTCTTCATCATTGTGCCAATCACTATTTTTTATATGCCTTACAGGTAATAAATTTTGAATGTAAGAAAATTTTTTATTTTCTTTATATCTTCGTAAATAGTTATTCGACTTACAGCTCATAAAATCATACGTGTACTCTAATTTATTTAAAATTACAGCTTGCTTAAAAGATATTTTAGAAAACTTTTTTATAAAATACTTTGATATACACTTCATATCATATTGAATAAATTTTGTACGAAATTTATTTCTGGAACCTGATACATGGTAATTATATAAAAATTCTTCTACATAAGGTTTATAAAGTTTGTTTTTATATAGAATAGATAATATTTCCCATACACATTCTCTTAATTTTAATGCACCTTTTGTATAACAAACAGGCATTGTTAAAATACTTATTGTTCTAAAATTATTACCTTGTGATGCTTTTGTATACTCTATTTCTAAAAACTTTTTAAATATATAAATAAGTAGAATAGTTTCGTTTATTTTCTTACCATGTTCACATATATCCCATAATTTATTAATTAACTGATATTCGTTTGCATAATCATCTTTATATGAATTTTCATCATAACTAAAAGATTCTGATAGTGTAATATAAGTATCATGAATGAAGTCAGAATTTTTGTTGAAGATTTGAATTAATAATTCAATAGCAATTTCAAAATCCTTTGTCCTTTTAAAATGCTGAAGAATTGATATTTCAAAGCTTGATATATTCTTGTTATTGCTTTCTTTAAATATATCAAAATTTCTTACATCATAAGGAAAATTTTCAATTACGTTAATACTATTTTTAATATATTGCAGAGTTTTATCGGTATTAAATATTGAAAAATATTTTATGAATAAATATTCCTCATCTGTAGAACATTCATTCCAAACTTTATTTATTTCCTTAGAAATGTAGTCTATACTATCCTTTGTGTAGAAAACACTTCCGATTAAATTTATTACTTCTACAATTTGGTTTATGTGATTAGGTAAACAGATTTTTAATATATCATAAATAGAAATATATCTTTTCTCTATTAATACATAATTTAAAATATAATCCTTAAAATTCTGATCATTAATTTTTATGATTTCATCTTCATATATATCTATAATTTCTAGGGAGTTCAGGTAATCGCAATTTTTAACAAATATTTCTTCCGAAATTTTGCAATGCCGTAGCAAATTTTTAGTAATATCATTTAATTTATAAATTGTTGCTTTTAAAAACGCAATTATAAATAATATTAAAGAAATATTTTTATCTGCTTTAATACTATCTAATATTCTACTATAATAAGCACTAAAAATACCATTTGCATTTGTTATTGCATTAAGACCCTCCCTTAATGCTATTCCCGATGACATATGTGCCAACCTTATATTCCCTTTTGATATTTTACATATTTGATTTACATAGTCATGATTTTTGATATTATAAATTTTGCCAATAATTTCTTTTATTTGGTCATTTGTAAATCTATCAATTTTTAATATGGCAGGTTCATATTCTTGTAACTTATTTATTAAATTTATTCTGGCATAATCACGCACTGTAATTACTAATTTTATGTGTATATTATCATTTCTTGTATTCATAAAACTTAAAATATAATCAATATACTTTATTTCATTTGCATCATCTAAAAATAATATATAGTTACCCTCGTCAGATATATATTTATTCAAATCATTATCTAAGTGTAATCCGTTTGATCTTACACAAAATACTTTGTAATTTTTATTTTCAAAATGTTTACATGTTTCTAAAACCAATTTAGTCTTGCCAACACCGGAAGATCCAAACACAAGAGTAATAGAATTATTGTATATAAAGTTTTGTAGTTGTTCTAATTCATCCTTCCTAAACAGAAAGTCTGTATCTAATGGTGATACAGATGTTTTTTTATTATAAACATTTATAAAATCTTCAATAGAAAAAATTTGGAGAGAATCAATGCTTATTCCGAGTTCTTCTGAGGCTATAATTGGATAATTTTCTTCTAAATCAGATGATATCATTCCAAGATTAATTATTTCAAGTGGAATCCCACGGGTTAAATTTTTTAAGTTTTCCTGCTGAGACGGACTTATATTTGTTGAACAATAAGCACAAATTATTTTCTCTATTTGATTGTCTTTTATAGGAAGAATATTTTTGTCTAAACAAGATTTTATGTCATTTTCTAATTTTCTATATGTATTAGTTTCTACTGAGCCATACATAATTAGGGTATACTTCCCATCCCTCGGATTTATCACATATGAATCCGGGGTTCCTTTTGTTGTCTTATTAGAACCATCTGCAACTCCATATGGACATATATTTTTGAAATGGTACTTTTTAAGCAAATATTTATCAAAGAGTTTTTGAAAACTTCCCCCATCAAGTTGCTTGATTTTTTGTTGTATATCATTTATTCTGCTCATAATTTTATTATAAAACAAAATAATAATACCCATAAAATTGTTCTCTACCTAATACAAAATCTAACAAAATATACCTAGCTTTTAATTTTTTAGTTATAATAAATATAGGAATTTAAGATATGGAAAAAGATTTAAATAAAGGTGAAATAATAATATATACAAGTGAAGATGGGACAGTTTCACTAGATACAAAACTTGAAAACGAGACAATTTGGCTTACACAGAAACAAATGGCAGAACTTTTCGGAGTAAAAACTCCTGCTATAAGTAAACATCTGAAAAATATTTTTAATGAAGGTGAATTAAAAGAAGAAGTGGTTATTTCCATTTTGGAAACAACCACAAAACACGGTGCTATAAAGGGGAAAACGCAAAAATCCACAACACAATTTTATAATCTTGATGCAATAATTTCTGTTGGATATAGGGTAAATTCATCAAGAGCAACACAATTCAGGATTTGGGCAACAGATGTTTTGAAAAAATATTTAACGCAAGGTTATGTTTTAAATAACAAAATACTTACTGCTCAACAGACAAAATTTGTCAATTTACAACAAACAATGAGCTTATTATCTCGCAGTATTCAAAATCAAATTGAAAGTGTTGATGATGCACAAAATATTGTAAAAATTCTTGGTAATTTTGCAAAAGGTTTGGATTTGCTTGATAATTTTGACCATGAAACATTGGATGATAAAGGTTGTACGCAAAAATCGGCAGTAAAAATCTCTGAAAAAGAATATTTAACAGTTATTGATAAAATGAAATCTGAATATGCTTCAGATGTGTTTGCGAATCCAAAAGATGGAAGTTTTGCAAGTTCTATAAATCAGATTTATCAAACATTTGATGGTAAAGATTGTTATCCGACATTGGAGGAAAAAGCTGCAATGCTTCTGTATTTAATTACAAAAAACCACTCATTCTCTGACGGGAACAAACGTATCGCAGCAAGCTGTTTCTTGTATTTCCTAGACAAAAATAATATGCTTTATAAAAATAATATTCCAATTATCGACAGCGGAACTCTATTTACATTAACACTTCTTATTGCTGAAAGCAAACCGGAAGAGATGGATATTATGAAGCAAATTGTTGTGAGTGTTTTGAATTCATCTCCATCTCATAGTTAATTTAATCTTGTTCTGAGTGTTAAATTACACGAGGCTTGTAAGATATTCCACTCATCTCCGCCAATAAAGAGGACAATATAAATTGAAAAGTTTTAATTTATAGAATCATTAAGTTGGAAATTATTCAAAACTGTCTGATAATTTGTTCAATACTTACTGATAAAAACTCCATTTTTATTTTATACCGAGTATCAAATTACAACAGACATCAAAAAATTTAAATATAGAGGATTAAATAGTATGAATAAAATAATAAAATTAGCAGTTATGTTTTTTGTAATAATGTTATGCACAACAGTATCAGCCTATACTGCAGAGAAGGATGTATTATTGAAAACAACTGCCACTTGGGATAATACAGAATATAAAAAATTAAAAATAAAAAAGCCGGAAGTTACTGTATTAAAAATTATTATAAACGTCAATGAAGAATTACCAATGCATAGACATGATTTGGTTAATATCGCATACGTGAAAAAAGGTACCTTGACTGTCATTACGGATGATCATAAACAGATAACACTTCACGAAGGTGAAACTTTGCCTGAATTAGTAGGGAAATATCATTATGGTAAAAATACCGGAAATGAACCGGTTGAACTTATTGTTTTTTATATTGGTGAAAAAGGAACCCCGCTATCTGTTAACAAATAATATGTTACAAAAAATCGGTACCTGTGCTGAGAATGTTATATATTATTTTTAGCAGCACATTTTTATTGCTTCTTTAGGACAAACATGGCTACACAACGAACACCCCGCACATTGGTCTTTATTAATACTTAAATTTTCTTTATCAAGACTTAGTGCATGATATTCCGATTCAGAACATATTTTAACACATTTTCCGCATTTTATACATTTTTCCTTATCTATTGAAGGATAAACATGCGATTGTTTATTAAGTTTTTCATGCGTTGTAATTTTTTGGACAGCAATGTTTTTCAATTCAGATACACTCTTGAATCCTTTGGCTTCCAAATAATTCAAAAGCCCTGTTTTTAAACCGTTTATTATTCCGTAGCCGTTAAGCATAACTTCCGTACATATTTGAACAGCATCAGAGCCAAGTGCAATATATTGTGCGGCATCTTCCCAACTTGAAATACCACCCATACCTAAAATAGGCAAATCAGAATTTTGTCTTAATTGAGCGACACATCTAAACCCAATTGGCTTAACAGCTTCACCTGATAACCCGCCATAGGTTGAGTGTCCGTCAATATTCAAAACCGGTTCTAAAGTATCAAGATCTATTCCCATAAAGCTTTGAACCGTATTAATTGCAGCTAAACCATCTGCTCCGGCATTTTCTACGGCTCTTGCAATCCATGCTATATCTGTTACATTTGGAGTTAGTTTTACAAAAACAGGTTTTGTCGCAACAGATTTTACCCAAGAAGTTATAAGAATTGATATTTCAGTATTTGTTCCGATTGCCATACCTATGTTTCTTTCAGGCATTCCGTGCGGACAAGAAAAATTAAGTTCAAAAGCGTCAATCGGAGTATTATTTAATGTTTTAACAAGACTTTGCCATTCTTTACGAACAACAGGTGCCATGATACTTGCAATTATAACCTTGGATGGGTGTTTTTCTTTTAAATATTTAATACCTTCCACCCAGTATTGAATAGTTTCATGACTCAATAATTCTATATTTTGAAGGCAAATAACTTTACCTTTTTCTTTTATAGTAGCATAGCGAGGACTTGCTTCAAGCATCTCTAAACCATCAGGAGTTATGGTTTTTAAAACAGCACCACCCCAGCCCATTTCAAAAGCTTTATCAATACTTTCTATTGATGCCGTAGGCGGAGCCGACGCTAACAAAAACGGGTTTTCAAACTCTATTCCTAATATTGATGTTTTTAATGTCGCCATACGTATACAATCCTCAAATTTTCTGAATCTTAAGCCGTTTTTGTGTCATAATATTTTAGTGTCTATATTTAGCTTGGAAACATTATAACACAGAGTTAATTGTAAAGTATAATTAAATTTTATATCAGGAGACTTTTATGCAAAAAATAATGAAATTATTAACTGCGATTATAATGCTGATTGGTTTAACGTCAGGTTGCATAAATATTAAAGACGGAAGTTTTTTGAACCCGAAGCCTGTAGCAGACACCTATTTCCACAGGGGAGTGTATAAAAGTTATTCCCCTGATAAGAATTACTTAAACAAAAATTATTTCTATATTTTCTATGATGAAAATTCCGGACACACAGAAGAAAGTGAAAAAGGTATAGGCTTAGCATTTTCCTGCGTGCAAAAAAACGGTACTGTAGAATTTAAATTTGGAGGAGTTAAAGAACCGGAAAAAATATTTAAAATAAAATCCGTAAAAAATGGTGTTATAACAGGCTCTTTTGAAGATGGGCTATTGCTTAAATTTGACTTTATCCCGAACACAAACCCTGATAATTTTGATGCTGTTAATTATACGAAAAATAAAAATATATTTGACGCAAACAGGTTATAACATTATAATATTAATGAGTATGATAAAAAAGTTTATTATTTTAATATTATTTACATTTTTCTGCACAGTTGCGGCATTGGCAACTGATATTAATTATGGTTATAATGCCCATGGAGACTATGTACCTACATCGTACGGCGGTCAGCAAATTCAATACGGATACAATGCTCACGGGGATTATGTGCAAACTTCAATAGGCGGACAGCAAATTCAATACGGATACAACGCTCACGGTAATTATGTCCCAACTTCAATAGGCGGTCAGCAAATTCAATACGGATACAACGCTCACGGTAATTATGTCCCAACTTCAATAGGCGGTCAGCAAATTCAATACGGATACAACGCCCACGGTAATTATGTCCCAACTTCAATAGGCGGTCAGCAAATTCAATACGGATACAACGCCCATGGTAATTATGTCCCAACTTCAATAGGCGGTCAAAAAATTCAATATGGCTACAATAGCCATGGCGATTACGTTCCAAAAGGCATTGGTTATTAATTTTTATATTTGCTCTGTTCAATTATATTAGCCATCAATAGCTAAGTATAGTTTGCCATAAAGGCAAGTAAATCTTTGTAACAAATCAAAGAAATTTAATCAATTTACGGATATAAAAATTTTTATATTAAGTATACGGGGATTAAATAGGATTTGTTTGTATGGGAAATATATTTGCAGTTCAAAAAATAAATTGCAATCAGGTAATGCCAATGGCAAATTTAAAAAGCCAAGAATCTCAACCTGCAAATATTTCTTGCATATTTGATAAAGAGCTTGATAATAAGGGAAAAAATTCTTCAAAGATTTATCTTGACGGAAAAGAAATTTCTGCAAACGGTATAATAGAAAATTCACAGCAAGGTGATATTGGTGATTGTTGGTTATTGGCACAAATTAATGCCCTGTCGGACACGGATTTTGGGAAAAATATTTTAAAGAATGCAATTTTGTTAAATCAAGACGGCTCCTATACTATTAATCTTAAAGGTGTAAACAAACAATATACATTTACTCCGCAAGAAATACAACAAGCAGTTGACTCTAAGAAATATTCTTTCGGAGATTTGGACGTATTATTATTGGAATTGTCGTTTGAAAAATATTATAATCAGTTATCAAATCGGGAAATAGCAGAAATAAATGCACGTATGCTTCAACAAGGTTTTGCACCGATAAAAACAGATAAAGACTCCTCAATTTCAGGCGGCAGTTCGCTGAAAGAACATGATGTAACAAAACTTTTATCCGGAGCTTCAAATTATCGCATATGTTCTGAAAGTTCAATTAAAGATGCGCTATTGCTGAAAGCAAAGTATCCGGAAAAAATTGCTGTTGCATTCGGTTCAAATTATGATGTTGAATTAAGAGAAGTATTTGAGGATGGGGATTTTCATGAGTATTCCATAAAAAGAGTTGAAACAGACAATCAAGGAAACATTAGCAAAGTAGTTGTTATAAACCCATGGGATAATAAATATGAGATAAAAGTTCCATTTAAGAATTTTTTAAAAATGCAGCAAACTGATCTGGAAGGGCTTGTAATATCGGCAAAAGATGAAAATATATTATCCTGCATAAGCGCCATCAAGAAAAATGACAATATTAATATTGCAGATAAAATAATTACTGATTTTATAAATTCCGCAAATATTCCGATGCACCAATTAACAAAAGAATTATTGAAAACAGATAAAAATGCGGTAAAAGAATTTATAAACAAATT
>ONTD01000153.1 GCA_900320675.1 uncultured bacterium | reverse complement strand
TTCCAGTAGGTGAGTTCTGAAATTTTTTTATCGCCGGATAAGAAGTTATTTTTTAGAAGCTTATTATTGTTATTATCATATATGTATTCATGTTTGTATATTTTGTTGTTTGAAGTTTTTATTTCTTGGCAGTATTTTTCTATTTCTGACTCAATAGTTCTTATTGAGGAAATAGTTGAACTTGTATCTTTAAATTTAGTAAGAGTAGTTTCCTCTTTCAGCTTATGTGTTTCAGGATTATATACCATCTTAATCTGAGTCTTATATTCCGGAGAATAGCCTAGAATAAACCCATTCTCTGATGCCAAGTGATTAGTACCCTTAAGATATTTTCTTTCCATAATTGATCTTAATTTACCGTCTTTATCTATACTCTTTGTATATAAAGACTTACCGGTCTTTGTGTCAAAGTATTCGTAACTTATTAAATCATATTGATTTTGTTTTGTTACTAGAGTCATAAGTTTGCCGTTTTCGTCGAACTCGGAGTGTATTTCAGTTAAAATATTGTTTTTACTGTCTTTTTGTATATAATTTTCAATATTTCCGTCAGAATTAAAAGTAGTTAAAGTTTTTTGTCCGGTGGTTTTATTTGTAGAAAACAATTTACTTTTTAGCAATTTGTTATTTTGTGCATAATATCCGCGGGATTCTGTTGCTTCTACCGCATTGTTTTTAAATATTGATGAGATATGCTTATCAGTAGTAGTAATAGTGCTTGCAATTTTATTATCACGTAAATCCGTAGCAACAAGTATTTTTTCGCCATTTATAAATTTGTAAATTCTATTAGGCATGGCAGATGTTATTTTGTATGTTTTTGAAAAAACAGTTTGTCCGTCTTTGTTTACCCCGAACAATTCTCCGGATCTATTGTAAAGGTATTTTTTTGTAAATAGTTTTTTCCTTTTTATTTTAATCGGAATGATTTCCTCACCTTTTTCAGTGATCTTAGTAATATTGAAAACATTTGAGGAAAATTTTTCGGCTTTTTGTAAAAGTCCTTGCAGGTATGTCAAATCAAGCTTTGAACCGTCAGACAAAATTTTATAGATTTCTCCGCTAAACCTTTTCTTTCCGAGTTTTAGTATTTTCCCGTAGTACATAAATTCAGCATTTCCTCCGCTGAATGTCGGTTGTGTTTGTCGCTTATTGGGTTTTGAGTTGTATTTATTTGATTGAAAATTTATATTTGTAATTGGTCTTATCATGAGTTTTCCTTCTAAGGGTTAATATGTATAAGTGCGAACAAATTTTTTTTTGCTAGGTGCTTTTTGCCGGTTTGTAGGCAATGAATGCAAAGCTAAAACATGCCAGTCCGAAAAGTATACCAAAAATCATAGTAATGTGGTATGAATTTAAAAATGCGGTATCATAAATTTGTCCGTGTTTTTGGAATATTTCTCTGAAGGTTTCAAAGATTGTAATGGTAACAGCAACTCCTAAAATATTCCCCATATTTCTGGATAGTGCAAGTATACCGGAAGCTATTCCTAACTCGGATTTTTTAACGCTTGTCATGATTGCGTTATTGGAAGGGGATTGAAAAAGCCCGTTACCTATTCCCATAATACCTGATGCGGCAATTATTTCCCAATATTTTGTACTTGTATCAAACGTTGTAAAAATAATTAGTGCAATAATATATACAACAGGGCCGGCAAGTGTCAGATATCTGCTGCCGTATTTCCCCGAAAGCCTTCCGCTTATAGGAGCTATTACAGACAACGTAACGGAATACGGAAGAATAAGACATCCCGCAATTAATGCATCCAAATCAAGTACGTCCTGCAAGTAAAACGGAAGCAGAATACTGTTTGTATACATTGCCATATATGAAGTCATGACTGCAAGATTTCCAAATGTAAACGGCTTAATTTTAAACATTGAAAAATTTATAAGCGGATAATTGATTTTCATGTCTCTAAAATAGAATAAACCGCCGGTTATAAGGGTTATTATCCCCAGAATAATGATTTTAACCGAAGTCCAGCCCCACTCATGCCCTTCTGAAATCGCAAGTAGTAATGCAAACAGACATAACGTAAAGTATAAAAACCCCTTATAGTCGAATTTGAAACTTTTTTTCTTAACATATTTCGGAAGCAATTTCCAGCTATATATTGCACCGATAATTGCTATAGGAAGACACGGAGAAAATACCCAGTGCCAATTAAGGTAATGAATTAATATACCTCCCAATGCAGGACCGCTCATTCCGCCGATAGCAACTAAGCAGCCGTTTAAACCAAGAGCCTTGCCCCGTCTTTCTTTTTTAAATATGCCGGCAATGATTGCCTGTGCGTTTGAAAGCATTATGGATGCTCCAAGTGCTTCTAAACATCTAAAAGTAATCAATAGTCCGTAATTAGGTGCAAGCATGCTTGCTAATGCGCCCAGCGCAAATACTATATATCCGGTAGAATAGAGTTTATTTTTAGGAAATATATCCCCAAGTTTACCAAAAAACGGTAGGAATACAGTTAGTACAAGCATATATGCTATCATTACCCACTGTATTTGTTCCATTGATACTTTTAAATCTACAGACATGGGATATAATGCCAAATTAACGGTAGTGGAATCAAGCATAGCTATGAAATTACCTACCGCAGCCAGTGTAAACATTTCCCATTTAATTTTACGCCCTGCCATACTTATATTTTATAACAAAAATCTGTTAATGTAATTTGGCAGGGCATATTTATGTTATTGCTTTTTACTAAAAATTATTTCATCATTTTTTACATCTATTTTAACGGTTTCTCCGCGTAAGAATTTCTGTTGCAAAATTTCCTTTGACAAAGGATTTTCTATCATTTGACGTATAATTCTCTTTAGCGGTCTCGCTCCGTATACAGGGTTAAAACCTCTTGTTGCCAATAACTCTTTGGCATCGTCGGTAATTTCCAATTCGATTTCTTGTTCTTTCAAAAGGTTTCTTAAATAATTCATCTGAATATCAACTATATTTGATAGTTGACTTAGAGTAAGTGCTTTAAAGAATATTGTTTCGTCAATTCTGTTCAAAAATTCAGGTTTAAATTTAGTTCTTAAAATATCCAAAACTTTCTCTTTAGTATCTTCAAAATTAATTTTTGATTCAAGTGTTTTCAAAGAATCCTCAAGGATAATATCACTGCCGATATTTGATGTCATTATGATGAGTGTGTTTTTAAAATCAACAGTTCTTCCTTTAGAATCTGTTAATCTTCCGTCATCAAATATTTGAAGCATTATATTGAATACATCCGGATGAGCTTTTTCAATTTCATCAAACAGAACTACGGAATATGGTTTTCTTCTGACAGCTTCCGTAAGTTGTCCGCCTTCATCGTAACCGACATATCCCGGAGGCGCTCCGACCAATCTGGATACTGTGTGTTTTTCCATATATTCTGACATATCAATTCTTATAAGAGCATCTTCATCATTGAACATAAATTCTGCTAATGATTTTGCTAATTCTGTTTTTCCGACACCTGTCGGTCCCAAGAATAAGAAGGTGCCGATAGGTCGTTTAGGATCTTTTAAACCGGATCTTGCACGACGAATCGCGTCAGATACGGTTTGAACAGCTTCATCTTGACCGATTAATCTTTTATGCAGAATTTCTTCCATATTCAGTAATTTTTGTTTTTCACTTTCAACAAGTTTAGAAACAGGAATACCTGTCCATTTGCTGACTACGTTAGCTATATCTTCATCATCAATTTCTTCTTTTAAAAGTTTGTTAGAACTCTTTTCTTGATTTTGCGCAGCTTTTAGCTGTTTTTGTAAATCAAGTAATTTGCCGTATTTAAGTTCGGCTGCAGTTTGTAAATCCGTATTACGTTCAGCCTCTTCGATTTTTCTCTGAACCTCTTGGATTTCTTCCTTTATGCCGGCTTCACCGGTAATAGAAGCCTTTTCTGCTTCCCATTGAACTTTTAGAGCAGATATCTTTTCTTCCAGTTCATCAATTTGTTTTGTTAAATCTTCGGTTTTTGCTAAGGATTCTTCTGAGGTTTCTTTTTTTAGAGCTTCTCTTTCAATTTCAAGTTGAATTTTTTGTCTCATAAGAGTATCAATTTCTTCCGGCATAGAATCTATTTCTATACGAAGAGATGATGCGGCTTCATCAATCAGGTCTATTGCCTTATCCGGAAGAAATCTGTCTGTAATGTATCTGTCGGATAATTTTGCAGCCTGAATTAAAGCGCTGTCAAGAATACGGATACCGTGGTGTACTTCATATTTTTCTTTTAAGCCTCTGAGAATACTTATTGTATCTTCAACGGAAGGCTCTCCAACCATAACAGGTTGAAATCGTCTTTCCAAAGCAGGATCTTTTTCTATATATTTTCTGTATTCGTTAATAGTTGTAGCACCGATTGTTCTCAGTACCCCTCTGGCAAGCATAGGTTTTAAAAGGTTTCCTGCATCCATTGAGCCTTCTGTTGCACCGGCTCCTACAACGGTGTGTAATTCATCAATGAACATAACAATGGAACCGTCGGAATCTTCAACTTCTTTTAGTACTGCCTTTAATCGTTCTTCAAATTCCCCCCTGAATTTTGCGCCTGCAACTAATGCCCCGAGGTCAAGCGAAACAAGTTTAACATCTTTCAGACTTTCCGGAACATCTCCTCTTACAATACGTTGGGCAAGACCTTCAACTATTGCGGTTTTACCTACTCCCGGTTCTCCGATTAATACCGGATTGTTTTTTGTCCTTCTGTTTAAAACCTGTATAATACGACGAACTTCTTCGTCTCTTCCGATTACTGGATCGAGTTTTCCTTTTCTTGCTCTTTCTGTCAGGTCGGTAGAATATTTTTCAAGAGCTTTCATATTTTCTTCTGCATTTTTATTATCCACTTTTTTATTACCTCGCACTTTCTTCATCGCATTCAATATAGAATTTGATGTTATATTAAAATCTTTCAAAATATTTTGGATATTGGAATTGTCAAGTTTTGTCATAGCAAGTAACAACATTTCAATCCCGACAAAATCATCTTTAAGTTTTTCCGCCTCTGAGATTGCAATATCAATTAATCTGTAGGTGTCTGTCGATAAAAATAGCTGCTGCGGATTAGGCGGAGTAGAAACTGTCGGGAAACTTTTTACTGCCGAAACTATTTTATTGATAAAAGACTGATTTAGTAATTTTAATTCGGTAAGATAGTCTTTTATAATTCCGTTATCCTTTATCATCGCAAGCATTATATGTTCCGGTTGAAGCTCAGAGTTTTTATACTCATTCATCAAAGCTCCTGCGGATGATAAAATTTCTTGAGAATAATTTGTAAATTTGTTAAAATCTGCCATATAAATCAACTCCATTCGAATAAATTTTGTCGGAAAATTTTTCCTAACATTATTATTTTAACGTTATTTTTTCAAAAGTCATTGTAAATTAATTTTTAATTAATATTTTGTGAAAGATATTATGGCAGTAGAATGTATTGAATTAACGGCAAAATGTCTTATTGTCTTTGTGTCTTGTAAATAACATCTTGCCTATCCGAGTTTTTTTTGTTAGATTATTGATGTTACTGAATGCGAGTTAACGCATAGACAAAAAGTATGAAACTTAAATATGAGGAATAAAATATGTCAGGACACTCAAAATGGTCAACAATTAAACATAAAAAAGCAAAAGTAGATTCAGCAAGAGCGGTAGTATTTCAGAAGTATTCAAGAGAGTTGATAGTATCAGCAAGATTGGGTGGTCCGGATCCTGCGGGTAATTTCAGGTTAAGAACGGCAATAGAAAAAGCAAAAGCAGCAGGCTTACCAAATGATAATATTAAGCGAGCTATTGAAAAAGGAGCTGGTGCAGGTGCCGCTGATAATTACGAAGAATTAACCTACGAAGGGTATGCAGCAGGCGGAGTTGCGGTTTTTGTTGAAGCCATGACCGATAACAGAAACAGAACAGCCGGTGATATTAGAAGTTATTTCACTAAATATAACGGAAGTTTGGGTGCTACGGGGTGTGTAGGCTGGATGTTTGATCCTAAAGGCGTAATTTTATATGATGAAGATACTGATTTCGATAAACTCTTTGAGGCAGCAATTAATCTTGATGCTGAAGATGTAACTGAAGAAGACGGTCAGTATAAAGTAATAACAAGTGTAGAGAATTTTCAGGCTGTAGTTGAAGGACTGGAAGCTGAAGGATTAAAAAGTGTATCTGCCGAATTAACAAGAATCCCTCAAAATACGGTTGAGGTTACGGATGAGAAGGTTGCCGATCAAATTTTAAAACTTTTAGACAAGCTTGAAGAACATGATGATGTTCAAAATGTGTATGCAAACTTTGATATCTCAGATGAAATAATGCAAAAATTAGAGGGCTAATATTGTCTCATATTGATAAGTTAAAAAATTTTTTCAAAGACTTAAATAATTGCACTTCAATAGACGGTATAGAAAAATCTTTATCGGAGCTGGTAAACAAAAAAATCATCTTACACATATTTGATGAGTCTATAGAGGGCGGTTCTGTCAGTGCTGATTATTTTAATACTCTTGACGGAAATGTGGATTATTTTGAAAAATTTATTGACGGGAGACCGCTTACATATAATAAGAAGACGGTGTATCCAATACTTTTAAAGGAGCAGCTTATCGGGTGTTTGGAATTTCCGTTGTGTAATGCTTCAGAAATGAATAATTTAGAGATTGCCTCTCAAGTTGTTGCGTTGAAAATTGATAATATCAGACTCAGTAACAAAATATCGAAGAGTTTGGATTTTAACAATGCGATGAAAAATATTGCAAAAATTATCGAGACACAATACGAATTGAGCTATATTCTTCCGATTATAGGAGAAATACTTGATACGTTTGTGGAAAATCATCTTATATATATTTTCCTGAAACAAAATAACAAATTAAAGTTAGCGTGGCCATCATCGTGCTTGGATGACAAAATATCCAGAAAAATATCAAAACTCGGAAATAATAAGGAAGTCGAATTAAGCAGGAACAGGAAAATCGGATATTTTCCGATGGTTAGTGAAGGTAATGTAATCGGTTATATCGCTACAAAGAGTACTGATGATGAGATATCAGGACAGGAAATATATTATATTCAGCAGTTGGCTAAGCAGTGTGCAACGACAATTACAAGGGCAAAAGTATACGCAGAAATATTAAAATTTGCTACACTGGATGCTCTTACAGGATTTTATAACAGAAGGCAGCTTGATGAACGTGTTAAGCAGGAAGTTTCACAGGCAAAACGTAAGGGAAGCTCTTTGTGTGCTATTATGGCTGACATTGACTACTTTAAGCATGTTAATGATACGTACGGGCATGCCGCAGGTGATTTAGTGCTAAAAACGATTGCGAAAATTATGCGTTCTCAACTACGTGAATATGATATTGCTGCCAGATATGGCGGAGAAGAGTTTGTTATCTTGCTCCCTTATACAACTGTAACAGAGGCAAAGCTTGTAGCAGAACGTCTTTTGAAATCCGTTAACTCAAAAGTGATTGATATTGAAAAAGTTAACACCAAGAACAAGACGAAAACAATATCAGTTTCAATAAGTATAGGTATATGTGAGTACAATCACGAAGATAAATACGATCAACTTGTTATGAAAGCGGATAAGGCTCTGTATGAAGCAAAAGAAACAGGACGAAATCGTATAGTGTTTTATCAGGAACATTAAAAAGTCTTTTTGATTTGTATGCTCGGGAAATTGTAAATATTTGTTAATTACCTCGTATATTTGGGCAATTTCATTCCTTTACAATCTTTATTGCCTTGGGTAGGAATATGGTATCAATGAATTTCATAGCACCGATAAAAACATCATTTAAGTCATTTTATAATGGCTTACCTTCCTGTGTTGTAAACAAGGGCAAAACTCTTGATGCAGTTGAATATATCGGGCGAAAATGGACTTCTCCGCAGCAGCGTGTTGCTATGGGTGCTACCGCTATTTTTACCCAGCCGTTTATTGATGCCAAAAATAAACATGTTGATGATGATACAAAGAGAGTTTCCGTTGCAAAAACCATATCAAAAATTATTGTAGGTACCGCAACAGGTTTTGCGATAAGGGCCTTATGTATAAAAGGTATAAAATCATGTTCTAACCCGATTAAGAGTATTCCTAAGGATGCAAAACCTATTGTTAAAAAGTTCAAAACCTTCTTGACACCTGAAAATATGAACTTTAAAAATGAAGATGCAGTTGCTCAGTATCGAAATACAATGGGAACTATCATATCGCTATTCATAATGCTGTTTACAAATTTTGCAATAGATGCTCCTCTTACAAACAAGGCTACTAACTTCCTAATCGGCAATACCAAGACTAATGCTATGCTTGCCAAATTTGTTAAGTCGGACGATAAAACAAAGAAAGGAGATAATGAATAATGTTTTCTCCTTCAAAGGCTGCAAAAGAAATTCTTTCTACAATATATGAAAAGTACAGTGAAAAACCGGGAACAATGCTTGTTCATACAGGTGCGATAGGCTGGGTGTTATCATCTATGGCGCAAATTACTGCTCTGATTTTCAATGACAAAATAACACCTGAGCAGAAAATGTTTCTAATCCCTCAAGAAGTCGGGGATGCTTGTGTGAATATATTATCTTTTTACGCCATAACGGAAAGTATTAAAAATATAGGTAAGAAATTGACAAAAACCGGTAAGATCAGGTCTCAAGAATTATCAAAATTATTGAAAGATAGAGATTTGTTTTTAAAGGATAAAAGTTCAAGAGAGGCCGGTAAAGTATATGTTGGCGATTGGGATTTTGATATAACCAAATTATCGGACTATGAAAAAAATATAAAATCTGTTTATAAACCGTTAAATAACGGTGTGGAAGTTGTAACAGGACTTACAGGTTCTATTTTATCAAGTAATATTATTACTCCATGGCTTCGTAATAAATATGCAGCGAAAAGGCAGCAGGACATGATTGCTCGCAGGGATGATATATTAAAACGTAAACAAACTTCAATAAGTGAACCGGATACAATTCCTAATAAACCGACTTTTGACAGTTTTAAAAATTTATATTCAAATGGCAGGTATTATACAGGCGGAAATATGAAAATCTAGTATTACTACGTTAAAACCTTGTAAACGGTATTTTTTTATAATAATATTATACTGTTGAAAGAGGTTTTAGTGTGGTAAAAGACAGAGAACCGAATTATTCTGCGCTGGCGGACAGGTGCGGTCTTAACTCAAATAAAGATGAAAAAGAAGTTATTGAAGGTATTCAAGCTTTAGAAGAAGAGTATGAAACTGATAACTTGGTTTTGATATACAATTATTTTCTTGCAAACTGTAAAAATCCAAGATTATTATCCGAAATTATTAAATGCTCAGACAGACTCAGAGATAAGTCTTCACTGCCGTATTTGGTGGATATACTCTTACTGAAATCGGAAAATTCCGAAGAGATAAACAGAGATGATTATATAAACGCAAGAGTACTTGCAGCAAAAGCTATAGCAAACTTAAAAGATACTACTGCTGTTAATTCGTTATTATATTGTCTGAATAATAAAAATGAAAACTATAAAGTAAGATTTGCCTGTGCGGATGCATTGGGAAAAATCGGAGATAGATATGCGGTAATTCCTTTGATAGATGTTATGAAAGATGAAGATGAAAAGTCTATTTATATCAGAGAATCCGCTGCATCTGCTCTCGGTATGCTCGGAGATGTTCGTGCAATTGAACCTCTTGTAAATATTTTGGAGACAAAAAACGGGATTATAGACAAGTTCACTTTTTTAAAAGAAAGGGTGCTTGAGGCTTTAGGAAAATTGAAAATAGGTGAAAATCAAAGAGTGTTTGATGCGGTTAAAAAATCGTTGATAGACGAGTCTCCGCAAATCAGGATAAACGCTATTGAGGCAATTATGGAATCTGAAAATCCGGATGCTTATGATACTATAAAACCTTCTTTAAAAGACAGTGATGATGAAGTTAAGAGAAATGCGATAATAGCTTTGTATAATTTGGTAGGAAGAGATATTTTGGATGAGGTTATTTCCAGCCCAGAATATTCTGACTTTCTAAAAATAGAGGCAGTTTCAATGATAGATGAATACGAATCAGATAGTGAGGATTTTGATGATGAATAAAGGAATAATTCTTTTATCAGGTGGTTTGGATTCGCTGGTGAGTCTTGGACTGGCAAAGGATGAATATAATGTTGAACTGGCAATTACTTTTGATTACGGTCAAAAATCTGCCCAAAAAGAAATAGGTGCGTCCGAGAAAATTTGCGACTATTATAAAATAGAACATAAGGTAATTAAACTTGACTGGTTAAAAAATATAACTGATAATTCTCTGACAAATGATGATAAGATGCTGCCAAAAGGACTTGATAACCCGTATTTGTCTGTTAAATCAGTATGGGTTCCTAACAGGAACGGTTTATTTTTAAATATTGCCGCTGCCTTTGCAGAAAGCGGGGAGTATACTCATATTATAATAGGAGCAAATAAAGAAGAGGCTCAAACTTTTCCTGATAATTCCAAGGATTTTATAGACTGCGTAAATCAAGAGTTTAAGTTCTCTACGCTTAAAGCCCCTAAAGTAATTGCACCCTTGATAAATTATGATAAAAATGATATAGTAAATTTGGCTTTGAAAAATTCAATGCCGTTGAATTTAATCCAAAGTTGTTATGATTCTATAGACGGGCATTGCGGAGTTTGTGAATCTTGCACAAGACTAAGAAATGCACTAAAATATAACAAAGATGTTTACTATACAAATCTATTGTTCAAAAACTAACTATGCAGACAAAATTTATAGATGAAGAAATTAAATACGAAGGCTTTCAACTGGCGCCTCACTGGATATATAAAAATTTTAAAATTCAGGGGGATTCTACGGTTGCATTCATAGGAGAATGCGATGTAAAACTTGATGAAATGGTCGATATTGAAGATGTCATAAACAATGAGCCTATATACAGTAAATCAATGCTGAGTTTTATCTCGGAACAGTTTAATATCGGTTTGGTTGAAGGCGTTCTAAGACAAAGACTTCTGATATCCACTATAAAAGAAGCCCTTGAAAGACGCGGGAAAAGAATTGTAAGAGACGGTGATGATTTATTTTTTGAAAATAAAAAGCTTACGGTATCTATAGCAACAAAATCAACAACCTCAGTACTTATTCATACCGGCGTAAATATAATATCTTCCGGTGCTCCGGTTAAGGCTTCCGGTTTAAGTGAAGATATGGGAATATCTGACATAAAAGAGTTTGCACAAGAAGTATTGAAAAAGTACTCGGATGAGTTGTACGATATTGTACAAGCAAGCACAAAAGTAAGAGGAGTTTAATATGAGAGTCGAAAACGGATCTTATAAAACCGACAATATGTCATATAAAGAATATCAAGCAAAAATTGCTATGAAGAAAAAACAGTCTATAACAATGTTTCTTTCCGTATTTGCGATTTTGTTGATAATCTTTTTAGGTGTTGCTAAAATTTTATCTCCTGATGTTGATATAACCCTTGGAGACGAAAGTAATCAAGCTTCGATTGAAGAAGATTATCAAGGTGGTGTTGACAGCCGTTTGAAGGATTTGCAAAATGAAGATTCTACGGAAGCTCCTAATCCTGACAGCTTAGAAGAAGAAGCCGGATTGGTAAAAATACCTAAGCATGAATCCGGATTGCCGGATATGCCCGTTGAAAATCCGTCTGTAAGAGATGAAGATCCGGCTATTGAGTTAAACTCTAATGTTAAAAAGTCAAATGTTGAAGATCCTAATCCTATTTCGCACACATCTTCACCGGCATCATTGCAGCAGGGAATTACTCAACATACACCGGCAAATCAAGTAGAGCCTGTATTTCAACCTAAAACGTACAGAGTATATGTAGGAATGTACAGTAATCAATCTCAAGCAGAAGTTGCAAGAGGTATTCTTCAGGATTCCGGCATGGGATTAACTCCTGTTATAAAACAGGCTGCAGGCGGGTATACACTTCAAGTCGGTGCTTTCAGTAAAAAAGAAACTGCCGTTAATCTGTCTAACAGATTGCTAAACAGTAATTATCCGGCAAGAGTTGTTTCGGATTAGCAAGTATATGTAAAATTGTATAATTTACCGAATACCCAACAAAGTGGACAATAGGGTATGTTTGTGTTACCCTCGGATTATAGGGACTATAAGAAGGAGAAACTATGGAAAGTAGTATTAGAGATAAATATGAAGTTGTAATTGGTTTAGAGGTGCATGCTCAGTTAAAAACCAAATCAAAGATATTTGCGCCGGACGGGACTGAGTTCGGAAAAGAACCTAACAGTGAAACAAGCCCGATTACACTTGGTATGCCGGGGGTTTTGCCTGTATTAAATAAAGAGGCCGTAAATATGGGGATTTTAACCGGTTTAGCTTTGAACTGCACAATTCCTTCAAGATGTAAGTTTGACAGAAAACAGTATTTTTATCCGGATTTGCCGAAAGGTTATCAAATTTCTCAGTATGATGAACCTATTTGCGTCGGCGGATATTTGAATATAAAAGGTAAAAAAATCGGAATTACAAGAGCGCATTTGGAAGAAGATGCAGGTAAACTCGTTCATGCGGGTGCTGACGGTATCGCAGGCTCAAGCTACTCTTTGGTTGACTTAAACAGAGCAGGAACTCCGTTGTTGGAAATTGTGTCAGAGCCTGATATGAGAAGCTCTGATGAGGCAAGAGCTTATATGGAAGAATTAAGAAATATTGTTCGTTATATAGGTGTATGTGACGGTAACTTGGAAGAAGGTTCTATGAGATGTGATGCTAACATCTCTGTGATGCCAAAAGGCTCTGATAAATTCGGAACTCGTGCCGAAATAAAAAATGTAAACAGTTTCTCTGCACTTCAAAGGGCTATAGAATATGAGATTGAAAGACAAATTGAAATTGTTGAAGAAGGCGGTGAAGTCGTTCAAGAAACTCGTTTATGGGACGATAACTCGAGGGAAACACGTTCAATGAGAGGGAAAGAAGATGCCCATGATTACAGATATTTCCCTGAACCTGATTTGATGCCGCTGGAAATTTCCAGAGAGTGGGTAGAAGAAATTCGTGCCAAAATGCCGGAATTGCCTTCTCAAAAACGTGAAAGATATCAGGGTTTAGGCTTGAGTGAATATGACGCAAGCGTAATAGTTGAGCAGATGAATCTCGCATTGTTCTTTGATAAGGTACTTGAACTTGGTGCTAACCCTAAAACTGCGGTCAATTTTATTATGGGTGAAATTGCCGCATACTTAAAAGAAGAAAAATTGGATATTAATGAAACCAAGTTAACTCCTGAAAATTTGGTTGAGTTGATAGGCTTGATTGAAAAGAATACTATTTCAAATAATATTGGTAAGCAGATTATTATTGATATGTTAAAAGACGGTACTTCCGCAAAAGAAATAGTTGAAAAACGCGGATTAAGCCAGATTACAGATGAATCTGCAATCAAGGGCGTTTGCGAAAAAGTTGTTGCGGCTCACCCGAGTGAAGTTGAAGCATACAAAGGTGGTAAGGTTCAATTACTAGGATTCTTTGTCGGTCAGGTTATGAAAGAAACTAAGGGCAGAGCAAATCCAAAATCCGTAAATGAGTTATTAAAAGAAATATTGGGTTAAAAGGTATGATGAACAGAACCGCAAAATCCAGTATGGAAATTGAAATTTATGAACAGGTTGAGATATTGTCCAACCTGTTTCATAGTTACGTGAATTCAAAAGGTGAAATCAGTTTTGAGCTTCCTTCCGACATAAATAAAATTGTTTTTGTGGCGAGCGGTTCGTCTTATCACTGTTCCAGATATGGAGCAGATTTGTTTGGAAATGTTGCAGGAATTGAAGCGAGGGCAATTTATTCAAGTGAATTCCTTTTAAAGGCTGCAGTACCTCATGAAACTGATATTTTGTACGTTTTTATTACCCAATCGGGTGAAACCTCAGATACTAATGAAGCGTTAAAACGAGCAAAAGAATTGGGAATGAGGACTCTTGCTATTACAAACAAAAAGGGTTCTACGATATGGAATGCATCGGATTACAAGATTGACTGTTGTGCCGGTGAAGAAAAAAGTATTGCCGCTACGAAATCTCTTACGTCTCAGATGTTGTGTGTTACCTTGCTTGTTTTAAAATACGCCCAAATGAAAGGGATAGACATAAATCCGTATTTAAATCAAACAGAGACTGTTCCGCAAGCTATTGAGCAAACTTATTCAAAGCATTCGTATATTGCAAAAGTGGCTAAAAAATTATCAAAATATAATTTGATTGTTGTTACTGCGGACGGGATATCTTATGCATTGGCGAAAGAAGTTTCATTAAAAATCAAAGAGACTTCTTATATTTGCACAATATCAAGTATTTTGGGTGAATTTATGCATGGGCACGTAGCGGTTTTTAACAATAAATCAGCTCATATTCACGTGTCTGTTGAGGATTTACATGAAATTGCAATAAGAAATTTAAATAAAATTCAAGAGGAATATAAAGTTCCGCTATGTTATATCGGGGATTTGCAAGATCCGATAAAATCAGATTTTATAGTAAACGTAGAAGTTAAGGAATTTATTCCGAGAGTCTTTTCGACAATTGTTGCCGGTCAAATTTTGGCATTGGAAATTGCTAAATCTTTAGGACGTAATGTTGATAAACCACACGGACTAAATAAGGTCGTAAAATAGCTTTTTATAAAACTTTTTAGCCTTTCGGTTGTGTTAAAATCAGTCTTGTATTTATTTTATGTCCTTAGTATAATTTATCTATTGTACGAATATAAATAGGGGATTTCATATGAACAAGAGAGTATTATTGTGTATTATGGACGGTTGGGGAATTAGCCTTAATCATCCGGAATATGATGCAACTAAATTATCACATGCCGAAAATGTATCAAGATTAGAAAAAGAATATCCGTCAATTTCTATACATGCTGACGGAGAATATGTAGGATTGCCTGCCGGTCAGATGGGTAACAGTGAAGTGGGACATCTTAATTTAGGTGCAGGAAGAATTGTATATCAGGATTTATCAAGAATTAATAATGCGATTAAGGACGGTTCTTTCTTTAAAAATGAAAGATTTTTAATGGCTGTAAATCATGCAAAAGAGAATAATTCATCATTGCATATATTTGGGCTAGTCTCAACCGGTGGTGTTCACTCTTCGTTAGACCATCTTTTGGCATTAATAAAATTGGCAGCGGACGAGGGGCTAAAGAAGGTATATGTGCATGCATTTTTAGACGGTAGAGATACTCCGCCGCAGAGCGCTTGTACATTCTTGGAACCTGTTGAAAACGAGTTAAAAAAATATAATTTGCCGCCTGTTGCAACCATAATTGGAAGATACTATATAATGGACAGGGATAACCGTTGGGACAGAGTTGAGAAGGGGTATAACGCTTTACTGTTAGGCGAAGGTGAACATGCTGACTCAGCTATCCAAGGGGTTAAAAATTCTTATGCAAGAGGTGATAATGATGAATTTGTTCTTCCGACGGTTATTGGCGGAGACGAAAGTCGTATCAAGGATAATGATTCAATAATATTTATTAACTTTAGACCGGATAGGGCAAGAGAAGTTTCTAAGGCAATTAATTTTGAAGATTTTGATGGTTTTAACCGTAAGAAGGTTTTAAAAAATATTTGCTATATAACAATGACAAAGTATAATGAAGACTTTACTTTCCCTGTAGCTTTTCCAAAAGAACATCTTGTAAATATTCTTGGGGATGTTTTGGAAGCTAACGGTATAAAGCAGTTTAGAACAGCTGAAACAGAGAAATATGCACATGTAACATTTTTCTTTAACGGCGGAATAGATGAGCCGCAGCCTCATGAAACAAGAGTGCTTGTTCCTTCTCCAAAGGTTGCCACTTACGATATGCAGCCACAGATGAGTGCTCCTGAAGTTTGTGAAAATGTATTGAAAGCGGTAAAAAATCCAGAATACCAGTTTATACTTGTAAACTTTGCAAATCCTGATATGGTGGGACATACCGGAGTTATAGAAGCTGCGACTGAGGCGTGTAAAACTGTTGACGAGTGTGTCGGCAAAATTGCTGAGGCTTGTGTTGAAAATAATGTTACTATGTTATTAACTGCCGACCATGGTAATGCGGAAGTTATGGTTAATACCGAAACAGGTAAACCTCAAACAGCTCATACCACCAATAAGGTTCCGTTTGTAGTGATTAATGCGCAGGAAGATATTGAATTGAAGGAAGACGGCGCTCTGTGTAATATTGCACCGACTGTTCTTAAGTTATTGAATATCAAGCAGCCTGCAGAAATGAATTGTGAACCGCTTATTAAGTAAGGGAAAAGAATAATATGACTGCAAATACAAATTTTAATATTGATTTTTCTATAAAAAAGAATAATGTAGATGAATTGTTTTTTAATCTTTCAGAAAATCCGGAAGGATTTAAAAATAAGGATTTTAGATATACTTTAAGCCTGATATATCAGACTGTAGAAGATGAATTTAAAGATGTATTTGTCAGTCCTCATTCTCCGGCGAGGAATACTGATTTTTTTCTGGTAAATGAAAACGGAAAATTATCCTTTTTTATTACTCCGACAAACAATTTTGAATATTACCTAAAATCAAAAGGTTCTTTGTTTAGATTTCGTTCTCAGGTAATGGGTGAATATGTAGGGTATAGTATGGCGTTAGACCTTGTTATGGATTATTTTGCAAGTTTTGGTGAAATAATCGACATTGAGGCCGTTACTCCGACGTTCATATATATGAACAATCTTGCCCATTTTGTGATGAAATTAATTGAGAAGTTATATTTTATTCCGACAGTACATGAAAATAATTCAATGTTCAGGATTGTATATGAGCCGATTATTCCAAATCAGCAGGTTGCAAGAATTATTAATCAATTTGAAGAAAATATTCCTGAGAATCTGTTTGTAAAGGGTGAGAAACCAAAAAATTTCGTAAATGAATTTATTCACTATTATATGAATTATGTGATATATAAATTTCTCGGAATTAAGGCATATAAATTTAAGGATGTAAAGTCCGGAACATATATGATTAAGGATTTGGAGCAGCGCTCTAATATGAGAGGCGTTTCAATTGCCGAGAATATTGCTCAATGGTTTGATGAGTTGTATTTAGGTAAATACGACGTAATACCGTTTTTCAAAATTGATAAGCTTGAGGATGAAGTCTTTCGTTTGAAAATACATATTAAAAACAGAAAAACAAATGAAAGTGTGCTTGTGGATGACCTGTATCATGAAGAAACTATTTTTGGTGCAAATTCTTCGGACATAGCAAAAATCGTTGAAAAACAGTTGAATTATGCAATTCGATATATGCCGGAGCTGGAAGACTTATTTGAGGATGAAGATAAACTTTATCTTGATCTAAATTTGAACGAGGTATATAAAATAATAACTCAGACTGCATATTATTTGCAGAAGGCTCAAATTGAAGTTATTTTACCTAAAGAATTAGTAAATATAGTGGTTCCGAGAGCTTCAATTAATGCAAAAGTAAAAGCCGAACGATCAAAAGATTTATCAGATTTGTTTAACAACAAGGCTCCAGGTAAAATTGCACTGGATGATATATTGGATTTTTCATATGAAATTGCAATCGGTAACGATAAGATTTCAGTTGAAGAGTTTAATAAACTGGTAGCAGAGAATAACGGATTAATAAAGTATAAAAACAAGTATGTCCTTATTGATAAGGAAGAGAGCAAGAAAATATTTGAGCAGATAGCAAAGGCTAACTTTAAGTCTCTGTCTCGTATGGAATTAATTCATGCATCAATGTCCGGACAGTTGGCTCAGTATGATTTTGATTATGATGATGCTTATGCCCGTGTAATTCAAGACTTTACAAAACCGGTTGAAGTTACCCCGCCTGCAACTTTAACAGGAGAATTAAGACCATATCAGCAAACCGGTTTAAAATGGTTATGGACAAATATTACAAAAGGATTTGGTGTTTGCATGGCGGATGATATGGGGTTAGGTAAAACAATTCAAATTATAAGCCTTATATTAAAATTAAAAGAAGAAGATAAATTGAAGAAACCTGTACTTGTAATTTGTCCGACAACCTTGATGGGTAATTGGATGAAAGAATTACAGATGTTTGCTCCAAGTCTTGATGCTGTTGTTTACCACGGGAATGAGCGTAAACTGGATATCGGGCACGATATAATTCTGACTACGTATGCAATTATGAGGATTGATGTTGAAGAATTAAAAAAACATCAGTGGGGAATGGTGATTGTTGACGAGGCTCAAAATATTAAAAATCCTGATACAGCACAAACTTTAGCTATAAAAACTCTAAA
This sequence comes from uncultured bacterium, assembly GCA_900320675.1. Lineage (GTDB taxonomy): Bacteria > Cyanobacteriota > Vampirovibrionia > Gastranaerophilales > Gastranaerophilaceae > UBA1221. Next base: position 6,099 of record ONTD01000153.1, on the reverse strand, counting down.
AGCTGATACGAAGGTTGCTATGACCGGTACTCCTGTAGAAAACAGGTTAACAGAGTTGTGGAGTATTTTTGATTTTATTAATCAAGGGTATTTAGGAAATTTAAGAGAGTTTCAAAAGAGTTATGCAATACCTATTGAAAGATTCAAAGAGACATCCAGAGCCTCAAAACTTAAACTGTCAGTTTCACCGTTTGTCCTCAGACGTTTGAAAACCGATAAAAATGTTATTTCGGACTTGCCTGAAAAAATGGTGCTTAATGAGTATTGTTACTTGTCAAAACCGCAGGCTGTTTTATATGAAAAGACTCTTAATGAAATGATGTCAAAAATAAGTGAATTTTCCGGAATAAACAGACGAGGCAATATTTTTAAATTAATTACCGCGTTGAAACAGATATGTAATCATCCTTACCAGTTCTTAAAATCTGGTGAAATGACAAGAGAAATGTCAGGGAAAATGGACAAATGTATATCTACCCTTGAAAGTATACTGGATGCAGGCGAAAAAACATTAATATTTACCCAGTACAAAGAAATGGGAGATATTTTATGTAAGGTTATAGCGGAAGAATGTAATATAGAACCGTTGTTCTTCCATGGTTCACTTACCGTTCCTCAGCGTGAAGAATTAATTGACAAATTCCAAAATGATGAGAACGTGAAAGTTATGATACTTTCACTGAAAGCCGGCGGTACCGGTTTGAATTTAACCAGTGCAACAAATGTAATTCATTACGATTTGTGGTGGAATCCGGCAGTTGAGGATCAGGCTACAGACAGAACCTATCGTATCGGTCAGGATAAAAATGTAATGGTTCATAGGATGATTACATTGGGTACCTTTGAAGAAAAAATCGATGAGATGCTTAAATCTAAAAAAGAGCTTGCAGATTTGGCTATATACGAAGGCGAAAAAATTATTACAGAGCTTACGGACGAAGAAATATACGAAATATTTACATTGTCAGCATAATAAAAAAATCCGATATAATTATCGGATTTTTTGGCTTATACCGGTAAATCTCCTGTTCTAAATCTCGGATCATTGGCAACCATTTCTCTCAATAGTTGCAGTTGTTGATCTTGAGGAACTCCGCCTGCGAACGGATTTGTTGAACCGGTGTCTAATCCTTGAGGAACAGATTTTGTCAATGCATCTTCCTGAAGTTTTTGTTTTTGTTCGGTATAACTTTTACCTGCAACAAGGTCGCCGAGTGCGCCACCGAGAAAACCACCGACAAGACCGCCGATTAATGTTCCGACTCCCGGAACTATTGAACCGAGTGCTGCACCTACAGCAGCTCCGCCTGTCCAACCTGTTAATCTTATTCCTGCCTTAACTGTTTCTGTTATTCCGGCAACTACACCATTTTCCTTTGTGGCTTTAAATATATTTGGCACTTCACTCAGTGCAAATAAAGTACCACCGATGAGAGGCATTCTTTTTATCAGAACTCCGCCGGCACCTTTTATACCTGCCCACCACTTAGCCTTACTCGCTGCATTTGCTGCAGTTTTCCAGCCTGTTGAAACTTCTGACGGTAATTGCTTAAATACTTTTCCGGCGTGTTTAAAAAATCCGCCATCTTTTGCCACTATTCCCTTATATGAATTTTCCACTCCGAGTAGAGACTCTTTAAATGTTGAACCGAAATTTTTAAAACCGCATCCTGTACCTTTAATAAATTTACCATCAGCACCTTTTATCCCGTATATCTTTTTTTCCAGTAATTCCTGATGAACTACGGAACCGTCGGTGATATAGTAAGGTAAAACTTTTAGACAGCGTTTAAAGTTTTGATAATTTACATATTGTGGAATTGATAAACTTACCATAATACTACCTTCATATTCAATTTACACTAACCTACATTTATAAAAAGTATTTTTATTTTTATAAATTGCCATATTGTAAAATTATGTAACAAATTTTTACAATTTACGATTAAATATGTTTTTGATAAAATCAAGAAAAAGAGAGGATACATATTGTTAAAGCGTATATTTAAATTTAAAAATATTATATTTATACTTTTGGTACTGTTGCTGTTGTTACTTTTGCCTAAAGTGTTGAATATATTGTTATTATTTTTTGCAGCTTATGTAATAGCTTGTGCGCTAAATCCTGTGGTCAATAAAATGGAAGCTCATATCGGAAGAATTTATTCATCAGTTATTGCGGTATTGGTTAGTTTTGTTGCTATATTTGCATTATTTATACCGATACTTTTTATGACTATAAAGGAAGTGAAAGTATTTTTGCTAACCTTACCTGAGAGGATTACTGGTATTCTCGGATTTTTGAACAGTCATACTGCATTTGGTAAAAAATTAACCGAATATATTTCAATTGATACAATTATGCCGAACAAGGCTGAATTTGCAAGCAATCTTGTTAACCAATCTTGGAATTTAACGGTGGGAATTTTGGAGATTGCGGTAATTGCTGTTGCTTTGATGATGATTGTATATTATCTGCTTGTTGATAAAGATTACATAAAAGAAAAATTTATAGAATTTTTTCCTTTTGATATGAAGGAAAAGGCAGAGTTGATTGTTAAATCAATAAGCAGTAAAGTCGGTGGATATGTTAGTGCGCAAATGCTATCGATGACGGCTGTGGGAATTATGACAACCATTTTTCTTATGATAATGGGAATTGATTATTCAATTCTTTTGGGATTGATAACCGGTATTCTTGATATTATTCCTATAGCCGGTCCTACGGTTGCTTTATGTATTGTTCTTCTGGTAGCTTGTCCGATAGGTTTTCTAAAGGTTATTCTTATTGTAATTTTGTTTGTAACTGTACAGCAGTTATCAAATTATATAGTAAGACCTCTTGTATTTAGTAAGTGGATGGAACTTCATCCGCTTGTTATATTTTTGGCGTTATTCCTTGCTCAACAGTTTCTGGGATTTTGGGGTGTAATCTTATCTCCTGCAATTGCCGCTATGGTTTGTGTTTTGGTGAATGAGTTGTATTTAATCCCTATTAATTCCGTAAATAATGAGGAGTCTGATGAATAGTGCGGTTTATGAAAAATATCTGTATACTCCTTTAAAGTTAAAGCAAGCAAATATTAATGTTTGGATGGCCTTTCCCGGACCGGAATCGTTCGCAATGTCTTCTTTAGGTTATTTATGGTTATACAAACATATTGATGAAAATCCGAAGATTAATGTTGAAAGGGTTTATTCTGATTCTGTTTCTACAACGATAAAGCCTTCAGAGATTGATTTAATGGGTTTTTCCTTTACGTTTGATACAGATTATATTCATATTTTTGAAATGCTTGAAAAATATAAAATCCCGCTTAGAAGTAAAGAACGGGATGAAAATTCTCCGTTAGTTTTTGCCGGCGGCCCTGTAGTTACTGCGAACCCGACACCTTATGATGATTTTTTTGATTTTTTCATAATCGGAGACGGAGAAGAGCTTAATTTAAAAATTGTTGAAGAGTACAATAATTTAAAAGGGATTGGTAGAAGTGAATTTTTGTCTAAAATATCTAAGATTGAGGGAATATATGTTCCAAGCTTATCTAATAGGGTGAAGAAAGTTACCAAAAAATTAGAGGAATGTATTTATACACCCATATTAAGTGATAAGGCGTATTTCCCAAATACGTTTATAATGGAAGCTTCAAGAGGTTGTGCTAACAGATGCGGCTTTTGTATTGCATCGTACTTAAATTTGCCGTTGAGATGTATTCCGTATGAAAAAATTATTGAGACAATTGATTTTGGTTTGGAATATACTGATAAAATTGCCCTATTAGGTGCTCAGCTAAGCGCTCATCCGAGATTTGAAGATATATGTAATTATATTTATACCATAATTCAAGAAGGCAGGCATATAGAAATGAGTGTTTCATCACTTAGGGTTGATTCGATTACTCCGAATATAATGAAAACTCTTGTAGCTTGCGGTCAAAAAAATATAACTCTGGCAATTGAAGCAGGCAGTGAAAGATTAAGACGGGTGATTAACAAAAATCTAAAAAAAGAACAGATAATTAATGCGGTAGAAATTGCTAAAAGTGCCGGATTAAAGGGATTTAAATTTTATGGCATGATTGGGCTTCCGACTGAGACAAATGAAGATATTGATGCATTAATTGGTCTTGCAAAAGAAATTAAATCAAAGTATAAAACGTTTGATATATCATTTGGGTTCTCAACGTTTGTTCCTAAACCAAATACTCCGTTTCAGTGGTTTGGTCGTGAAGATACAAAGTCGCTTGAAAATAAGGCTAATTATTTAAAAAAAGAATTACATAAAATAGGGGTGCAGGCAACTGTTTCCAGTGCAAAATGGGATTATTGGCAAGCGGTGCTTTCACGGGGAGATAGTCGTCTTTCGAGTTTTTTGGAAGAGGTTTATAGGCAGGGCGGCAAGCTCGGAGCATATAAAACTGCGGCTAAAAAACTTAATGTAGATACCGACAAATATGCACATTGTAATTTTAGCTACAATGATAATTTCCCTTGGGATTTTATAGATGTTAATCCCGGAAAAGATTTTCTTATAAAAGAGAGTCAAAGACTGATAAATTTAGATTAGAGCGGTGTGTAATCGGAATATATCAAACTTTTCCAACTCTCAAAATAACTTATTTGAGTTGCCGAACCAGTTTTAATGTATATTCTTTGGAAGGAAGAATAATTTACATTGATAGCATCGCATACAGCTGCTTTTATTACGTCCGGATGTGTAACGATAATAACTCTGTTGCCTTGATTTTCTTCAACAATCTTTGAAATCGTTTCGGAAACTCTTTTTATAAAATTCGTAACAGATTCCGCATCCTCAGGTACCGGAACGTTAGGTTCATTAATAAGTGATTTTAGTTTATCCGGAAACTTCGCCTCAATTTGCTCAAATGTTAAGCCGCTAAAAGAGCCGCATTTTCTTGGTTTTAAATCTATAACTTCAAAATCTTTTTTATAAACTTTTGAAACAAATTTTGCTGATTGTATGCATCTTGAAGCGGAAGATGAATATATTTTGTCATTTTTAACCTGTCTGCGTTTTAGGTAATCGCAGATTTTTTTTATTTCGTCAACGCCGTTTTCGTTTAACGGCGGATGGTTGTCTAAATCCGAAAATCTGCCTTCTTCTGAAAATATTGTTGAACCGTGGCAGATGAAAGTTATTTTACATTTTCTGTCAAAATACATAATAATACCTCTTTTTTATATTATAACATATTTAAATAACATATTTTTTAATTTTGTAGTAAAATTACATTAGTTAAAGGAGAAAATTATGAGAGGCAGAGTTTTTAAGTTTGGCGATAACATATCAACGGATCATATTGCTCCGGGCAGACTTTTTCATTTGAGGTCAAATCTTCCTGAGTTTGCAAAACATGTATTGGAAGATGCTGATCCTGAGTTTGCTTCAAAAATGCATCCGGGGGATTTTGTTGTTGCAGGCTCAAACTTCGGATTAGGTTCATCAAGAGAACACGCCCCTCAAATAATTAAACTTGCGGGAGTTGGTGCTGTTATTGCAAAATCTTTTGCAAGAATATTTTACAGAAACGCAATAAATATTGGATTGCTTGCTATAGAATGTGATACGGACGGAATAAATGCCGGTGATGAATTAGATTTAGATATTGAAAACGGAGTATTAAAAAATCTCACTAACGGTGTTATAATTCCTATTGAGCCGTTGCCTCCGGTTATGATAAAAATGTTAAATGACGGCGGGTTGGTTGAACATATTAAGAAAAATGGCGGTTTTAACTTAAATTAGTCAAGAATTGCTTGACTTTGGATATTGTGCGTTGTTTAATAATATTACACACTTGCCGATATTTCGTGCTGGAGACGGCAGGTGCGGCAAATCAAGGACGTAGGGTTCAGCAGGTAAAATTAAGTCGTGTGTATTAAGCATACAAGTCAAATTTTTACCAAATACAGCCGGCAGTCCTGTCATTATCAGAATGCGTAAGGGTTTTGGATAATGAGTTTGCAAATGTTAGTAAAATAAAGGAGAACAAAATGCCTACAATTAATCAGCTTGTACGTCAAGAACGTAAAAAGCTAACAGACAAAACAAAATCTCCTGCTTTGATGAATTGTCCT
>ONTD01000164.1 GCA_900320675.1 uncultured bacterium | reverse complement strand
AATGTTATTGTTATTCCCGTATATGTGCAACCCGACACCTTGAGGAACTTTTGAAAGATTTGATGTGTATGATGAACCATCCCATTCCGCAAATCCGGTTGTAAATGTGTCAGTAACATTATTTAAGTAATATGACTTACCAAAGTTGCGCCTTAAATCTATATCATAGCCTATATCTTTAAGTGCTGCCAGCTCCGCTTCCATTGGCGTTGTCCAATTCCTGAAATCCTGATGGGACATATAACAGTTTCTTAATTCAATATGTGATAACTCGAGTTCGGAGTCTTCTCCGTCGCTGTCAAAAGGATGTATAGGAAGTCCATAGACTTTCGGACGTTTATTTTTATCGTAATATTCGGAATAATTTATTATTCCTCCGTTATCTATAATTGCCTGCTTTGAGGCATCATAATCATCCTTGCCGCCCAAAACTTTTATAACATTTTCACCGACTAAATACGGAGAATATTTATCGACATCATATTCTTTACCTTTTCCGACCGCCATGCCGCTTTTAGGTGCCAATTCTAAGGATGGGTTAAAAGGTTTAGTCATATCGCCTTGATATATTCTCATATGGCTGTCAAAAATAGACAAGGGCGCAGTTTTACTCTCAGAAAAATAGTAGGTATCGTCAAAGCTATCTTCTTTATATGTGTTTGCACCTGTGGTAATTCCAAGTGAATGCATAATTTCGTGCATCATAACTACATTTAAATCAGGGATTTCTCCGTGATACAATGAATGAACGCCTGAATAAGGTGCCCACCCGGGATGTTCAGGATCAATGCCTTTCCCAAGCAGAACTATGCCGGCATATTCAGCTTTTCCCCCCATCGCTTCAGGAAATGTATAATCCAAATTATTTATTAAAGCGTTTACCTGAGTAACTCTATACGGTTTACCTTGGATATTTACAGGTAAACTCGCTGCTGCCGCATTATAATCATCATATGAAAACACGCCGTAATCAATCGGAGTAGAAGCCTTTGATTTTATTATGTTTGCCCAGCTTTTTGCTGATACAAATAATGGTTTTATATAATTTTGAGATATATCAAATGTACTTTTAAGCTTTTCGCCCCCATAAGTAATAGCTTTATCAGCTTGTTGATTGACTGTAAACATATATGAAAAATTATCTCCGGCTACGTTGTATGTTTCTGCCGTAAAAGATTTTGTCCCTGTAACTGCCGCTATACACGCAATAATAATTAATCGTTTTTTCATTTCTTAACTCCGTTTATATGTGCTGATTATAAATGAAACAAAACTTTTTACTAATAATATTTGATTATAAAGAAGAACTTGTAAGATTTGATTTCATGGAATCCGCTTGCTGCATATATCTGTATAATATTTTATTAGCTACATTGCGCGGCATATCAATGAATTCAATACCTGCCTTATTCCCTTTCACGTTGACAACTTTAGCTTTCAATCTTATATCAACATCATCAAATTTGATTTTTATAGTTGTCTTTTTGCCAAGTTTTAATTTATCATTATTTCTTATTAATGCTCCTGTAGTTGATATATCATAAATTTTTACATTAGATTGTAACCCGTTGTCGCCGGTCGTATCAAATCTCATTGAGATGCGTTTAGAATTTTCATCATATTTCTTTTCTAAAGCTTCTGATTCGTCGATTCTGTCGATTAAGTTTTTGTTTTCTTTAAAACCTCTGTTTACAAAATTCCAAGCGCTATGGTAGCCGTTTACCAGCATATAAGGATTGTTGTATACAGTAGGTGCCGAAGTCTGCATATTAATAGTATCACCTAAATCCAATGTAAATGAACCTGTCTTTTCAGTATATAACTGAATATCTGCAGGTTTTACTATTCTTCTGAAATCATTATCAACAACTGCTACTTTATCATTATTTCTAAATTCGGCATAATTACTTATATTACCGTCTTTTATGCTTAGATTTGTATCTTTGGTGTCTATATATGCGTTATTTGCATTAATTGTGCCGGCAGCTACCCCTCTGTTAGTATTAACATTGTTGTTAAGTGATACTGCTACAGTCTTTGCAGAGTATCCGCTGTTGTGTTTATTTGAATTATCATTTTGGAATTTAGCCGGAACATCCGTGCCGGAATTTTGCTTGTTGTAATTATTACGTTTTGGATTTTTAACAACAGCATTAACCGTATCCGGATCGACGCCTGTAATATCTATCGTCAGAGGCGCTCCATCTCCGTACGCGTTCAAACCTTTTGCGGTATATTCTTTATCTTCACCGCCTAATTCTTTTGTATTGTAGGTTTTTTGAGTTTGCTTGTAGCCGTCCGGATTAGCTTTTGTTGATACTGTTGAATCCGGAGCATCATATGAATTTGCGTATACATTGTCAGCCATAAGCTTTATGTCTGTCGGGTTATTATCATTATTACCTATAACATATCCTGAATAAATTTTTAAGTTAGAGTCAGATCTTTCCGGTGTATCCATAGCATCTAAAACTTTAATATCTACATATTTAGGTATTATTGAGCCGGATGAAGAACTATCTCCGTATGCAATATTATCGTGCGGATACAACATGTCATCAAAACTGTTATCGGAATTACCGTCATTGACTGCACCCAAATTGTATATTGTAAGGTTTTGTGCTTTTTGGGTAATTTTTAAACCGTTACCGGCAGTTATTTCATTAATTATTCCGTTGGATTCTAAGTTTAAGTCAATTGTTCCTCTTTTTGTGATTAGTTGATTTATTTTTGTATCATTCTTAGAGTTTGATTTAGCAACAATGTGAACATCATTTTCTGCTTCTATACTGATTGATGAATTTGGATTTTTCTTTGTATCCTGAGTATAAACAAGCGGTTTATCTTCCGAGCCGATATTATTGCTTGAAATTATTGATATATTTTGACCTGTTACGGTGCTGTTATCACCTTTTGCTTTATTATTAATTGAATATCCGGTAAAGTATGCCTCATCGTCCGGTGTCGGATTTTGATCAGCCTGTTTCCAATCTGCAGCTGTCAATATAACGTTGCCGTCAGATTTGATATTTTCTGCATTCAAATCTGAGTCTTTTGCTCTTATATTAATCAGACGAGCATCTTTTTCCTTGTTATTTTCTGCGGTAGCATTTACATTACCTTTAACATTAACATTGATAGATTCTGTATAGTCTCTTGTATCCGCATTTATACTATATCCCGGATTTGAGTGAGATGTTGAACCTATATCACCGTCTTTTGTGTTTATAATTAAGTTGCTGCCTGCGGCAATTAATGTTTTGTATGCGTGATCGGAATTGCCCAAATCATTATTTTGATGAGTTTTGGAATTGTCCGGATCTGTTATATTATTTAGAATATTGCCGTTTGTCTGACTAATTATGACATTACCGTTTTGAGCATTAATATAATTGTCGTTATCACTTTCGTATTCGCCTATTCTGATATCTGAATTTTTATTTGTAATCTTTATGTCTTGATTATCGGTTTTTATTGAACCTTGGATATCAATACCGTTTGTACCGGTATTTGATATGTTGATATTGCCGTCTTTATTGTTTATTACACCACTTGTTGAAATTGTTATCCCATCTTTTGAGGTGTTAACAATCTCAGAAGTGCCCTTATCTGAACCGACAAATCCTGCGACCTTTATACCGCCGTCATTTGAATTGTTTATATCAATATTACCGTTAGAGGTCTCTACTCTGCCGGTTTGGGCAATTTCTAAATCTTTATTTCCGGTGTTTTTAACAAATATGTTACCTATAGCATCTCCTATATGTTTTATTATGCCTGCTATAGTGAGTTTTTCACCGTTGTTTTCGGTTTTAATGTTTCCGCCTTCGGTATTTGTAACTTTTCCTGTTTCAGTAATTGTTAAATCTCCGTCATTATTGGTGATAGTTGTATCACCCGTACCGTCGGTTATTGTACCTGAAATATTAGTACCGTCTTTACTGTCATTGGTAATATTAATATTACCATTTTCATCTTTTACGGTTCCTATGATGTTCAGCGCACCGTCATTAGAATTGTATATATCAATATCACCGTTTTGAGACAGTACAGTTCCTGTAATATCGGCTACCCCGCCGTTATTTGTGATATTAATATCGCCTGATTCATCTTTTACTGTACCTGATACTGTGAAATCACCTGATTGATTGTGAATATTTGCTTTACCATCTTTGGCTAACACAATTCCTGATATATCTGTGCCGTTGTCGCCTGTATTAGTTATATTCAAATCACCTTTATTATCAACAACATTACCGGAGATATT
>ONTD01000106.1 GCA_900320675.1 uncultured bacterium | reverse complement strand
GTTATACCCATATCCTGAATTATTATTGCATCCACACCAATTTTATATAACTCTTCTATTAAAATTTTTGCCTTTTTTAGTTCTTCATCTGTTAGTATTGTGTTTATTGTTACATGTACTTTTACGTTAAATAAATGCGCATATTCAACAAGCTTTTTTATATCTTCAACACTGTTTCCTGCAGAATGTCTTGCACCAAATTCCGATGCTCCTATATATATAGCATCAGCTCCGCTTTTTATTGCAGAAATTCCGGTTTTTAAATCCTTTGCCGGTGCTAGTAATTCAGTTTTGTATTTTTCTTTGTCCATTATATTTATTTTTAACACATAAAAAATCTTTTATCAAAAAATACATCATTCATAGGATTAAATTTGAATTATTATAAATTAAAATGAAGATGGGTTAGGTATTTGCATTCAGGGGGTAGTATGAAAGAAGATAACATTATAGAAAATTATTTTCCTGAAAATGACGGAGAATTATCCTCATCAATCACTCAAACGTGGACTGAACAAGCATTGGAATGTTATTCTATCGGATGTGATTGCACAAAATGCTCTTTAAGAAACGGTAATTACTCTTTTAAATGTCAAATGCCAAGAGTTATTGATGTTTTAATTGGTCTTACCGGAAAACCGGATGTGAATGCAGCATAAAAACTCCTTTTTTCTTTTTCTGTAGAAAACTTTTTATTTTTCTGTAGAAAAATGATTTGTTTTCTACAGGAATTTTTGTTTTTTATAATTTTCTCTTTTTTTGTCAATTTTTGTTTAATATTTTTATTATTTTCTACAAACAAATAATTTATAATAAATAACAATAACAATACAATCAGGGGTTTTCTACAAATTTTTGTTGCTTATTATGAGTGATTATTATTTTTTTTATTATTATTAATTTATAAATAATAAATAAATTTAAGAAAATTTTTTGCAAAAAATAACTTCTGTAAAATACAGAAGTTATCTTTTTCCCAAAAAAACTGACCGAACATTTTGTTCGTTTTTCTGTTTTTTTATTTTTTTTAATTTTATGCCAAACCTAAAACTTTTTTATACCAAGAGAATGTTTCTAATTCGACACCATTAAATGTTGTTTTCATGCACTGTTTTTTTAAATAACGCTCAAATTCATCATTGAATTTTGATTTTGCTGTTTTCTTAGGACTTGTAGCTTTTGTTACTGTTTCCATTACCTACTCCTTTTTTTTTTGATTTCCACACCATTTGAATTATTGTAATTATAACTCTTTAGGTTTATTTTTTCAATTACCTGAAAGAATTAGTTGTTAATAATTATTTATTTTTATAAAAAAATTTGTGGTATTATTAAAATATGATTTTAATCGGAGAAAATATACATATAATATCAAAAAAAGTAAGACAGGCTCTTGAAGAAAGAGATGAAGTTTTTATAAAAGAATTAATAAAAAAACAGATAAAAATGGATTATATTGATTTTAATATAGGTCCGGCAAAAGGAAAAATTTCCGGTGCAATGTCATGGCTTACAAAAATAAAAGAAAGCGAGAATAAAAATATCGGAATATCTTTTGATACCTCAAATTTTGAAGAGATAAAATCAGGATATCATATTGTTTCAAATAAAAACAAAACATTTATAAACAGTACAAATATAGATGATGTGAATATTTATGAAAAAATAAATATAGCAAAAGAGAATGACAGCAACATTATAGCCTTAACTATGTCAAAAGAAACGGGAATACCAAAAACTTCAGACGGAAGATTAGAAATTTCTTTTAATTTATACGAAAAATTTTTAGAAAAAGGAATAAAAACAGAAAACCTCTTTTTTGATCCGCTGGTTATACCAATTACTGCAGATCAATCTCAAGCAAAAGAAGCATTAGATACAATAAAAATGATAAAAGAAAGCTTTGAGCCGCAAGTAAAAACAATAATTGGACTATCAAACATATCAAACGGTTGTCCGCAAAATATCAGACCGATAATAAACAGAACATATGCCGTTATGGCAAAAGGAGCAGGTTTGGATGCAGCAATAATTGATGCCGGTGATGCAGAGCTTGTAAGAATTTTAAAAATGTTGGAAACAAAAAAGCCTCAGAAAAATATAGATGAGTTATATTTGAATATAGCTTCATCAATAGAGAATTTTGAAGAAACAGAAAATATAGAATATAATGAAAGTGATAAAGAACAAAAAATTGTAATGAAGGCAGTTAATATCTTGAGCAATAAAGAAGTATACTCAAATAGCTTTACACAAATATAATTTTTTGTTAGAATAACTTTTGTATATAAGGAGTAGGGAAAATTAAAAAACGGATTTTATTAACGGCAATATTAATTTCTTTTTGTACAACAACAATTGCAAATTCTGCAATGACACCAAAAGCAAGTGAGTTGTACCAAGAGGCTTGTTCTCTTGAATATCAGCATGATTATACAAACGCAATTGCAAAATTGAAAGAAGCAATAGAACAATCACCGGAAGATTCAATGTTGTTAACAAAGCTGGCCGGAATATATACAGAAATAAATGACTATGATAAAGCTGTTGAGGTTTATTCAAAAGCAATAGAAATAAAACCGAACGATGCATTTATATATATAAGTTTGGGAAGTATATATGAAACTCAAAGCAAATATCAAGAAGCTTTGGCAGCATATGAAAAAGCGCTAAATATTTTTCCTGAATACAAGTATAATTATTTGAATTTGGCAAATGTTCAATACCAAATGAAGGATTACAAAAATGCAATAGAAAATTATAAACTCTTTTTAGAGACATATTCTCAGCACTGGGAAGCAAGAAAAAGTCTTGCAAGTTCGTATCTTTCTGACGGAAACCCGCAAAAAGCCGTTGAAGAATATGAAAATATATACATAAACAACAATGAACAATTTGATGATTTTTCAAACTTCGGAATTGCATTGTTTAAAACAGGAAGCTATGAAAAAGCTGCAGAAATGCTTGAAAAAGCCGTAGAAAAAGATGAGACAAATATAACCGCAAAAATTTGTCTTGCAATGACATATCAAAATTTAGAAAAAAACGAATTAGCTTTGGCACAATTTAATGCAATTTTTAAAGAAGATCCTGAATTGAATTCTATAAGATTTGATTATGCAAACCTTCTTGCAGATATGGGGAATAACCAAAAAGCAATAGAAGAATACAAAAAATATATTCAATCTTATCCGGAAGACAATCAAGCATATAAAAATATGGCTTTGGTGTATAAAAGAGAAAATGACTTAAAAAATGCAATAGAGAATTATGAAAAGGCAATTGAAAAAAATTCAAAAGATATAGATGCAAAAAAAGAACTCGCAGAATGTTATCATTTGGAAAAAGATTACGCAAATGCCATAAAATACTATAACGAAATATTAGCGGAAAATCCGGATGATATTGATATAAAAACAAATAAAGCAATAGCTCTTCATGCGCAAGATGATTTTAACGGAGCAATATCACTGTATAATGAAATATTAGAAAAAACAGACAGTGAAGTAATACAAAATAACTTAACAGATGCGATATTGTCTCAAGCTTCAAAAGATTTAGACGAAAAAAATTACACCAATGCAATAAACGGATTTGTAAAAGCCATATCAAGAGGTACTAAAGACAGTTACGCATATTTTGGTTTGGCTCGGGCATATAGAGCAACAGGAGTAAATGATAAAGCAACAGAATTTTATGAAAAAGCAATTGCACAAGATCCGGAAAGAGTAGAATATAGCAGAGAATTTGCTTCATTTATATCAGAAATAAACAAACCGCAAGAAGAAGAAAATACATCATCTCTTGGGGAAATAAACAATGTTGTCCTATCTTTACCGGAATCGATACCGGCAGAAGATAATTCATACATAGAAAATATTCAAAAAAATAAAGACTTAATAAAATCCGGAGATGAAAATTATAAGTCGAAAAAATATGAGAAAGCAATTACAAGCTATAAAGAGGCATTAAAACTAAAACCTTCTGACGAAGAAACATTATTAAAAGTCGGAAACGCATATAAATTACAAAAAGATGAAAAAAATGCAATTGATTATTACAAGAAAGCAATTTTTGTGAAACCAGAATATGCGGACGGATGGTTCAATTTAGGGTTAGTTTATGCAGATCAAAAAAATGTAGTTCAAAGTAAAAAATGTTTTGAAAAGACGATAAAAATAGATCCAAAGTATGCGTATGCATATTACGCACTTGCTTTGGCAAACGAGACTGAAAAAGATAACGCTGCAGCAATCGAGAATTACGAAAAATTCTTAAAATATAATACCGATGATTCAATAAAATCAAGTGTACAATCAAGAATAAAGACTCTTAAAAAATAATGAAAAAGATAATACTATTATTAACGTTATTAATGATGATGTTTACAGTATCAGCATGTGATTATCCCGATAAGCCGGCAATACTGTTTAATCAAAGACCGATAACGAAAGAAAATGTAATGGATATGTCGTCGGTATTTGCGCCGAATACTCGAATATATTATCTGATATTAATGCCGCAAGTTCAGAATTCGAGATTTTTAGATATTCAAATAATAAAAAAAGGTTCTAACGAGTATTTGGGTTATAGCCTTTATATGACACGAACAATAAGGTTAAAAGACGAAGAACAAAAATATTATACGGATTATTTTGTACTGAGTGAAAAGGGTGCATATATAATGAAAGTCTTTTCACATGATAATCCCGCAAAAGTTTATACTCAAGCAGAATTTTACGTAAAATAAAAATTTTTATTTTAACAAAAAAGTTTAAATCTCCTCTACAAAGAGTGTATTATCCGCCGATTTATAGCAGAAAAAAGCAATAATTAAGAAAAAATCACCACTTAACAAAATTATTTAATCACGCAGTATAAAAGTAAATAAATTATTTTATTAAGTCTTGTAACAAAAGGAGATTAAAAATTTGTTTTTTTTTTATAAATAAAATACAATAAAGGTGGGAAATTTTGAGGGATTATTAAATATGACGAATCAAGCTACGAAAGAGAGAACCTTAACTCCACAGGAAGTTAGAGCTATTTTAAACACTGATAATACAGAGATTGTTGAGCTTTGTAAGAAAGCTTCAATAAAACCGAGAAAAAATGATAAGGGCATGACTTATTTTTCTTATGAAGAAGTGAAAAACTTAAGAAAGATACAGGCAATGAATATTAAGAATAATGTTATGGCATCTGTTCCGACAGTTGAAAAAGGTGTTGTAACCGCTACTCAATCAGCATTGGTTCAATCGGCTAATGCTCAAACAGAAGCGATACAAAATATTCTTACCTCAATTGAGTCTATGCAATCTGCTTTGAGTGAAAAAATAGCATCTGTTATTGATGAAAAATTAGAAGGTATGGATGAAGTTGTTGTTGAGTTAATCAGATGTAAAACTGATAACGAAACATTAAGACAAAAAATTGTTGAATTAAATAAGGAAGTTTATCAACTAAAAAATACCTTAAATTGCTACAGACCGGTTGGTTTGGGTTTTTATGTTAAAAAAGAACAGCACATTTGGGAATAATAAAAAGGAATACAGTTAATGGCGGTTAAAGATAAAGAGAATGAGACAGTCTCTGTTTCTGAGGAAAGAAGTAAAGCGCTAAAATTAGCAATAGAAAAAATAGAAAAAGATTTTGGTAAAGGTGCCATAATGAAGTTGGGGGATAAGGCTACAGTAAATGTAGATGCTATTCCTACAGGTTCTTTGGCTCTGGATATCGCACTTGGTATCGGCGGGGTTCCTCGCGGACGTATAATAGAAATTTATGGTCCTGAAAGTTCCGGAAAAACAACGCTTGCACAACACATAGTTGCAGAGTGTCAAAAACGAGGCGGTATTGCAGCATACGTTGATGCAGAGCATGCCCTTGATCCTGAATACGCAAGAAATCTTGGAGTTCAGGTTGATGATTTGTTAATATCTCAACCGGATACCGGTGAGCAGGCACTTGATATAACAGAAGAACTTGTTCGCTCCGGTGCGGTTGACGTTGTTGTTGTTGATTCGGTTGCAGCGTTAGTTCCAAAAGCGGAAATAGAAGGTTCTATGGAAGATCAACAAATGGGCTTACAAGCTCGTTTGATGAGTAAAGCATTAAGAAAACTTACCGGTATTATAGGTAAAACAAGTACTACGGTTATTTTTATAAACCAGTTAAGAATGAAAATCGGTGTTATGTACGGTAATCCGGAAACAACGACCGGTGGTAATGCTTTAAAATATTATGCAAGTGTTCGTCTGGAAATTAGACGTACAGAAGGTTTAAAAGGCGACGGTGAAGAAATCGGTAACCATGTAAGGGTTAGAGTTCTTAAAAATAAAGTCGCTCCACCATTTAGAACCGCAGAATTTGATATAATTTTTGGCAAAGGTATTTGTAAAATCGGTAATATTCTTGATGTTGCGGTAAATTTGAATATTGTTAACAAAGCCGGCTCTTGGTTTAGTTTCAAAGACGAAAAATTAGGTCAGGGCCGCGACAAAGCAAAAGAATATCTGACCGATCATCCTGAAGTTTTAGCTGAAATTGAGTCTTTAGTAAGAGCAAAATTAGCTGAAGAATAATAAATATTAAGCAATGTTAAGTTGAAAATATTGCTTAAAACTCAATAAAATCAATGGTTTTAAAAAATAAAGAACATGTTTTTTGTCATCTGCTAGCAACAAAAAACATGTTCTTTTTTATAATAAACATCACAAACAAGACAATTTAGGCAAGGAGGTAAATACATGTCATTGTCAGTAGGCGCAGTAAATAATTTAAATCAAAATGCAAATGCAGTAAGTTTTGGTCAAAGAAAAGCAAACAAAGCAAAAAATGCAATGGTAGGAACATTGATAGCTTTATCACCAATGGCTATGAACAGTTGCGATAAAGATGAATGGTTATCTGCAAAAGCAGTAGCTGTTGCAGTAGCGGAAAATAATAATAATAATTGTGATTCAACAAAACACCATGGTTGTGGTTGTGATTGTCACGGTTATTATATTAAACCTGATACAATCGTAAAACACGATTCAATACCATACCCTGTAATAGTTCCGGGAGATACGGTTTACATTAAAGATGATTACAAATCACCGGTTATCGATACATTGAACGTTATTTTAGATGATGTTGGTGTTGATAAAAATAGAGGATATGTTCCTTTAAGAGTTACATTTATCGACGAAATGGATAACAAATACAGAAGAAACTTATTTGATGGCAGAAGTTCAGGAATAGATCAGGTTGTATACAGATCAACAAGAACACCTTTCAATGATGCTTTAGGAAGATATATTGTAGGTTCAGCAGATGATGACAGAGAAGCTTATTTCTTGTCATTAACTCAAGATGGCAGATTATATGCAACTCATATGGTTCCAAAAGCAGGAACAGAAGGTAAAGACAGTTTAGCATTGAACGATTATGTGATGGGACCGGATAACTTCGTATTCGACAGAGACCGTGCAGCAAAATTAGTAAGAAAATTCTCAGAAGCAAGAGGTCAAGCAGGTCTTGAATATGCAGGAACATACGAAAAGGGTGATTTACCAAAATCAATTATGATTACAAACCCTTACGGAACACAATGGAGATACACTGATGTCAATGTTATTTCCGGTGATCCTTATAAATCTGAACAATAATTAAAGCATTGATTATAGAGAAAGAAAATTCTTCGGTTTATTATTGACCGAAGAATTTTTTATAAATTTTGGTGATATTATATAAGTATAGTATTGTAAAATATTAAAAGAAGGAGAAAAAGATGATTAGTGAAAAAATGGAAAAAGCATTTAATGACCAAATAAATGCGGAATTGTATTCTGAATATTTGTATTTATCAATGAAAGCATATTTTGAGACCTTGAATTTAAAGGGTTTTGTAAACTGGATGAATATTCAAGTGCAAGAAGAACATGCACATGCAATGGGAATGTTTGACTATGTCAATGCTCGTGGCGGCAGAGTAATTTTAAAAGCGATTGATGCACCGGAAACAGATTGGAATTCACCGTTAGCTGTTTTTGAACAAATACTAAAACATGAAGAACATGTTACATCATTAATAAACAGGTTGGCAGATGTTGCAGATGAAGTCAAAGACAGAGCCGCTTTGGGCTTTTTAAATTGGTACATAAAAGAGCAGGTTGAAGAAGAGGAAAGTGTAGGCGGTGTTCTTGCAACGTTAAAACTTATAGGGAATGATTCTCAAGGGTTATTGGCATTGGATAAAGAACTTGCCGCAAGAGTATTTAATCCGCCTGTAATCGGGTAAAACAATATATAATAAATCCCTGTAGATATAATATTTACAGGGATTTTTTTATAATTAAAGTACATGCATTTGATTCAATAGCCAGACCTTGACCAACCGCATCCATTTTTTCCTTAGTTTTAGCCTTTATAGATAACTGATTGTAATCAATTTCAAGAATTTTGCATAAAATTTCTTTCATTTTAGGAATATAAGGCATCATTTTGGGTTGTTGGGCAATTATATTACAATCAATATTTCCGACAACATAACCCTTACCTTTAATTAAGTCATAAACGTGTTTTAATAAAACAGTACTGTCCGCATTTTTGTACTTAGCATCTGTATCCGGAAAAAGAGTGCCTATATCATTTAAAGCTAATGCGCCAAGCAAGGAATCTATAATTGCATGAATTAATACATCAGCATCAGAATGCCCGAGCAATCCTTTTTCGTGAGTAATTTTTACTCCGCCGATAATTAAATCGCGTCCTTCTGTAAGTTTGTGGATATCGTAACCGTTACCGATTCTAAACATTCTTTTCCCCTGCCTATTATCTTATTTGTACCGGCATAATTAAGCAAACAAAATCTTCATCATTATTCGGCCTGAATACCGTTGCAGAAAGCCCTGTATTTAAACCGATTTTAACTTCTTCGCAATCCATATTTTTAAGAGCTTCCAAAACGTATTTATAATTAAATGCAATTACGAGCGGTTCAGCTGTATAGTTTATAGCCAATTCTTCTTCTGACTTACCGGAATCCGGAGTATCTGCCATCAATTTAATAGTATTATCTGAAAATTCCATTTTTACAATACTTGTTTTATCATTAACCATAATGGCAACACGTTCTAATGCCGAAGTTAACTCAGAAACATTAATAATTGCATTTTTCGGACTTTCGTTCGGAATAAGTTGATTATATTTCGGGAACTGTCCGTCAAGCAATCTTGAAATAAGAGTAGTTTTTAATGATTTAAAAATAATTTTTGTTTTTTCGGTATAAATTTTTATACTATCTTCATCTATATAAGAACTAATTTTACTAAATTCGTTCATTGTACGAGAAGGAATAATTAATTGGCGAGCCTTTTCATCGCTGTTTTTAATAACTTCTCTGACACGAGCAAGTCTGTTACCGTCAGTAGAAGCAATTTCCAAAGTTTGTCCTGAAATATCACAAACAATACCGGATAATAAATTACTGGATTCATATCCTGCTGCGGCAAAACCGGCTTTGCGAGCAGCTTTTGTAAGCGGTTTAACCTCTATTTCAAAACTTTCTTCTTCTTTTAAATCAACATTGTATACTTCCGGCGGAAATTCATTTGCTGAAATTCCGATAATATCAAATTTTGAATTTTGACAGGTAATATTTACAATAGAAGAGTCAGTATCTTTTTCAAAAGTAATTAGTTTGTTACCTAACTTTGATACAATTTCATTCAAAGTTTTAGAAGGAAGTGTAATTTTACCCTCTTCTTCTACTTGAGCATCAACTTCTGTTAAAACTGTTAAATCCAAATCGGTTGCAATTAACCTGATAGAATTTTTGTCAACAGTTTCGATTAAAATATTTAGCAAAACTGGTTGTAAAGCTCTTGTACTGGTAGCATTTTCAACAATTTTTATCCCGTTATATAAATCTTCCTTCTTAATAACAAATTTCATACCCTTACTCCTTATATTCTTTAATTTAATTCTATTATAAAATATGTTCAATCGCAAGAGATTACGAGATATGTAAAAATTATGTTTAAAAAGAAAAATAAATCTTGATTTTTTTAAAAAATACATTAAAAGGTTGATGTTATGCAGGTAAAAATACTCTATTGTATTTATGGGAAATATTCATTGAACTTGGGTAGAGGGATAAGAATTGCGAAAGAAGAAAAAAGAAAAAATTTCAAAAATAGAGAGTCCGAGTCTTTTGTATTATGAATACGATTGGTTTGAAAAACTTTTTCCGCTGGCAATGCAAAAGTCTGTGGATAGCTTCTTTTTTCCCGGATTAAAATGTGATTTAATCGGCGTAAGTAAAAATATAAACCTGCTTCAAACAAAAGGTGCTTATTTCGTAACAAAAGTCAGAATAGACCAATTCTACGATATGTTTATGAGAATGTCTGCAGATTGTATTTCAATTCTTTTGAATAAGGGTTTAGGAAGAGCGGGCAAACCGTTTAATATCAATACAATATCAGAATTGGAAAAAGCTACACTTACCGGTTTTAATGATCACGTTTCGAGGATTATTATTCCGTTTTTGGAGCCTCCGCCGGTAGTAAACTTTGTCAGAACAAATTTTGATATGACACATCTTACTTTTATGATTACTGACGAAGAACAAATAGATGTATACGGAAAATTTATTATCTCTGTTCCGGATGGCAGATTATCCCCTGACAGAATTGAAAGTACCGGTGATAAATTTGATTATACTGAATTTTATGAATGTCCGACGGAGGTAAGATTGGTGCTTGGTAAGACGAGATTTTCTGTTGATGATATGAAAAGTCTTGAAGTCGGAGATTTGTTAATTTTAGAAGATAGTGATTTAAGTAATTTAACTTTGTACATACAAGATGAAGTTAAAACGGTTCACATAGAACCAAATTTTGATATAGCGATACCATTTGATAATAACGGAGGAGACGATATGGCAAATAAAGCAGTTCCTAAAAACTTATGGGACACCATTGAAGTCGATATGTATGCAGAACTGGACCCTGT
>ONTD01000184.1 GCA_900320675.1 uncultured bacterium | reverse complement strand
CCTTTTCTAATTCGCCTTCATTTATTGTTACAGCATCTTCGGCAGCTTTAGCCTCAGCCTCTTCTTTTTGGGCACGAATTTCCGCCGCATCAGCTTCTCGGTTTTCTTCGCCTTCAAGTCGAGTTGCTTCGTTAAATTCTTCTGTATATTTTTCAATTTTGGCTTGATACTTGACATTTTCTTCTTTCAATTTGTCATTTTCTTTGTCAAGCTTATCATTTGCTTTTTCTAAATCTGCCTTTTGTTTTGTTAACTCAGCTTTTTGTTCATTGTAATTATTTAATTCTTTTTGATATTGAGCTTTTTCTGCAGCAGAGGCATCTGCCGGTGGGGATTGCGGCATCTTTAAGTTTTGAAGTTGGGAGTTAATATCTCCTATTTTGCCACGATTACTTTTAATAGTAGCCTCATTTGTAGATATAGAATTTTCATTACTTTTTACTTTTTTGGTGTAACCTTCAATGGCACCTTTTGCGGTTGCCGCATCCTGCTTGTATTTAGCTGCATTGTTTCTGTGGGTTTCCACCTCTTTAGTTGCGGACTTTGCCTCTTTTCTTTCTTGTTTTGCAGCCGATTTTAAGCCTGACTTGGCAGCTTTTCGTTGGGCTTTATTTGCTTTTGCATCACTTATATCGTTATCAATATCTTTTACCTTGGTGTTAGCTTCATCTATTGCCTGTCCTAATTCAGTCGATGTTTTAGCATCTTCCATCTTTTTGATGGTAGCATTATTAGAAGTACTTGCCGCTGCCGGAGTATTCCCGTTTGCATTTACGTTTCCTCCGCCGCTGCTTGATTTGTTCTTTTTGAATAATGAACCTATGCCGCTGATTATTTCTTTTCCGAGCATTATCCCGCCGCCCAATGCTGCGGCACTGAGTGCTATATTGGCTATCGAAGACATTCCGGAATCTCCTGAGCTTCCGGTTGTTTGCTGAGCCATATTATTACCCATCATCTGTTCATATGCTCTTAGTCCGCTCCTTCGAGAGCTACCGTTCATCCCGATTCCTCGCGAAAATCCGTAATAATTTGTGTTGGTCGGAATTTGCATATCCCGTATTTGCTGCTGTTGCATTTGCTTATTCCAATAGCCGGAACTAACATAATGCTTATCCCGAACGATAGCTTTCGAGCCGCCGGAAGAACTGCTTGCAACAGCACCACGTATGGTGAAACCCTTGCCGGACTTAAAGACAGAACCGTTTGCCGAATTCCAATCGTTGCTTGTTAACTCGGTAGTCTTCGACAAATTTGTAGCAGCCGTTTGTCCCGTGGTATTTTGGACAGCCGTTTTTTCGTCGCCGCCTTTGTGTGCCTTGATATCTTTTTTTACTTTTTCTCCGGAATTCAGAGATGTTTGAATGCCGGGTTTGAACCTAATATCCATACTCGTACTCTCTCTTTTTGGTTATTCATGTATATAAAAAATTTTCAAAACCATGAATTTCAGAGAGTTTCGATTTTGTTTACATTTGTTTACAATTAAAATTGAGTATAATATTAATCCCAGCTAAACTCATTGCCGGTGCTAATTTCTTCAATTTTTACATAATTTGATAAAATTGCTTTTGATTCTACATCAGTACAATGACAAGGGTAAATATGTTTAATTTGCTGCTCTTTTAAATATGAACCGAGCATATTTATTTCATCTTCGGAACGATTTATTAAATATAAACCGCCAACAATAGTTTCAACTCGATTTTCACCGGTAATATCTCTTGCTCTTTCTACAATATTTCTTATTCCGCTATGAGAACAGCCCGAGAAAATTACCAACCCTTTTTTGGATTTATATGCTAAAGCTGTCTCATCAGATGTGTAATCTCTTGCTACATCATCATATATAAGAGGAATTTCCCCGAGATAAACAAGTTTTTTTGTAATAAATTTTGGTTCAGTGGAAAGCATGACTTTAAAGAAATCATCCAAATCTTCCTGAGGAAGTTTAGAGAACTGTTTTTCAAATGAATCTTCATTATCAGGTTTAAATACATTCGGGTGGGCAATTAATTTTTTAGAATCAAACGTGATTCCGGATTTACGGAATTGCTGATATAATGCTTGCAGTCTCATAAACCCGCCAATATGATCGGAATGCCCGTGAGAAAGTATTATATCCGTAACTTTTGCTAAATCAATCTGCATATCGTACGCATTTTTTATAAAAGCATCGGTAGAACCGCAGTCAAATAATAAGTTTACTTTTTCTTCTTTTATCAAAAAAGATAACCCGTGTTCGGATATAAGACAACTCCCGGCGTGAGAATTATTATCAATAAGAACAGTCAACTTCATAATCTGATTTTATATTATTGGGTGCGGTTTGTCAATAAAATTATTACGCTGTTGCCCGCTGCTTTAATTTGGAATATTATAATAATATAGAATAAGGAGAGATTTGAAATGCCAATTGAAAGACAACGAGTTCAGGAGCAAGATAAGGAAATCAGAAGACATAATTTTAATCCGGTAGAGAGTAATCTCACTCCTGAGCAGGTCAAATCGGAAGCCTCCAGATGTTTAAATTGTAAAAATCCGCGCTGCGTTCAGGGATGTCCTGTTAATATACAAATTCCGAAATTTATAGAGGCAATAAAAGAAGATAATTTGCAAAAGGCAGGTGATATAATTCGTGAAACGAGTATGCTGCCGTCTGTATGCGGAAGAGTGTGTCCTCAGGAAAGACAATGCGAAGGGAATTGTATACTCGGGATTAAAGGAGAACCGGTTTCAATCGGGGCATTAGAACGATATGTCGGAGATAATACTAAAGCAGAAGAAGTTAAAATTATTGAAACAGGTAAAAAAGTTGCTATTGTCGGTTCAGGATGTGCAGGTATTACGGCGGCTGCAGATTTGAGAAAAGCAGGTCATGAAGTGGAAGTGTTCGAGGCTTTGCACGAATTCGGAGGTGTCCTCAGATATGGCATTCCTCCTTTTAGACTCCCAAGAACTGTATTGGATAGGGAACTTTTAAATTTAAAAAATATGGGAGTTAAATTCCATAAAAATGTTATTGTCGGAAAATCCATTACATTGAAGCAGTTAAAAGAAGACGGATTTGATGCGATATTTATATGCTCCGGTGCAGGATTACCGAAAATGTTGAATATTAAAGGTGAGAACCTAAACGGGGTATTTTCGGCTAACGAATTTTTGACAAGGGTAAACTTAATGCATGCAGGTCAAGAGGGAAGTGCAACGCCGTTAAAGGTGGGTAAAAAAGTTGCAGTATTCGGCGGCGGTAATGTTGCTATGGATGCGGCCAGAACTGCAGTTAGAGTTGGATTTGAAGAAGTTTTTATTATATACAGAAGGACAGAAAAGGAACTTCCGGCACGTCTTGAAGAAATAAGACACGCCAAAGAAGAAGGTGTTATATTTAAATTTCTGTATGCGCCAAAAGAAATTATCGGAGAGAACGGCTATGTAAAATCTGTTGAGCTTGAGGTTATGGAGCTTGGAGAACCGGATGAAAGCGGCAGAAGGAAACCCGTTTCTACCGGTAAAATTGAGACAATAGATTTGGATACCGTTATTGTTGCTCTGGGTACGGGTCCAAATCCTATAATCCAAAAATCTGCCGAAAACGAAGGACTGAAAATATTAACGGACAAAAAAGGCTATATAACTGTTGACGAAGAAAGTCGCGCAACATCTGTGGATACAATTTATGCAGGTGGTGATGTTGCACCTGTCGGGGCATCAAACGCAATTAATGCAATGGGTGCCGGCAAAAAAGCAGCTAAGGCGATAAATGAATTATTGAAGTAAGGTAATATGAAATTTTTTGATAAACTTGCAATATTAATCTATATATTAGGCGTTTTTTCAATGTCTTGTTGTGCATTCGAGCTTGATATGTCTGTTGACGAAGACATAAGAAAAAATTATAATCCGAGTAAGCTGGAAAGTGAAGCGCTGCCGGATTTACCTAAAACTTTGAAGTCAAATGATAAGTATGAAGTAAAAAAATCGTTATCGACTGTGGAGCAGGTGTCTTCTCCGGCAGTTCCTAAAACTAATCTTGATACGGATTTTTCTTCGGATATCCCGATGAATCGTGTCTCAAAAACTTCACCTACAGGAGAGATATACAACGAAATAAAAATCGGAAGGGGTACAAAGTTTAAAGTTAAATCTCAGACAAAGGTATCGGATTGGAATACCGCAGGTGCCGGCATGACATTTGTATCAACCGCTCCGACTACAAAACGTTATATATCATTCCCGACCGGTTCGGTATTTAAGGGGGTAGTAGAAGAGTCTCATCAACCAAATTTTGCCGGTAACGGCGGGTTATTAAAACTTAAGGCAAATACAATTATTCTTAACGGAAATTCGCACGATATAAATGCAAAAGTTGTGAAAGCTAACGATAAATTTATTTATTTTAATAATATAAAAGGGAAACGCGGGTATTGGCGCGGAGTTGCGAAAAATGTCAACAAAGGACGGCAATTTTACAATAAAACACGAAAAGCATCTTCAAATTTAGCTTCAAATCCTATAGGTACAATTATATCACCTATTCCGACGATTGTCGGGGCGGTAGGCTATGGCGTTAATTTTATAGCTTCTCCGGTTACGGCATTGTGGGCTAAGGGAGACCATATAACTCTTCCGGCAGGAACAAATTACACAATTAAACTAAGAGAAGATTTCTACATGTACAAATAAAGTTTTGTAACAAAAGATAAGATATTTGAAATTTTTCAAAATAAACACATTTATATATAATATAAAAGAGAGATTATCGGATGACTGAAGAAGAAAAAACTACGCAAAAACCGGGAGTACGTACAAAATTAAATTCCGGCAGCAATAAAGTAAAACTTAGAGATAACAGTAAAAGTAAAAAAGGTGCAGAGGCTGCGCCGAATCCGACTGCTGCCGCTGCAACGCAAAAACTTCCGAGTATGAAATTGTCTACAGAGACCAATTGGGCGGAAGAAACTTCTAATTCTGTATTGAATGCGGTTACTCCGGTAAGTTCAAAAAGAAGTCTTGGTGATAGCAGAAATCTTCCGGTAACTGTCGGAGATACTTCTGTTACTGTTATTCCGGAGCATACCGAACCGGTTCAAGTTAAAGAAGTCAAGAAAGAACCTAAAAACAAATATAAAAAGAAAAAAGATAAAAACGGTAATTTAATTGATGATATCAAAAATTCTATTACTCAAGGAATTGACAGTATAAAAGTTGATTATGAGCAGCTTGCACAAATTCAATCAGAACTTCAAGGTTCTGCAGAGGGTATGAAAACTAAATTGTCTGACAGAGTTAATCGTATAAAAGAATATGCAAATACGGCAGTTGCAGCTTCAGCTAATGTAGTTGAAGAAATTAGACCGAAAAAACAAAATAATTATGATGTGCCAAAAGAACAATTTGAAGATAAAAAGCCTAAATCAAAACAAAAGCAAAAAGCGGAAACAAGTACTCCAAAACCTTCGGATACTAATGATAAACCTATAATTAATCAATCAGAGGTTTCTGTAGATGAAGTTAAAGAAGCTGCGGCAATGTCTATGAAAACAGAAAAAGTTGTTGATAAAGATTTATCTCAAAAACTTAATCAGGCTATTCAAAGGAGAAACGGTGCGAAAAATGCACTCAATGCTCTTAATACCCAATTACAATATGCTACCGGTGAACAGAAAAAATCTTTGCAGGATAGAATTAAACAGAAAGAAAAACAACTTGAAGAGGCTCAAGCTGTTATTGACGAACTGAGTTCTCAAGAGCAGGAATAATAAATTCAAAAGCCCTAAAATCTATAAAATGATTTTAGGGCTTTTAACTGATACAAAAACTTTTTTAGTTTTAGAACTGATCCATAACTTTTTCAGCTTCCAATCGGCGCTTTTCTCTGCCTTGTTGAACCGCATTAATAGTTTTTTCTTTCTTAATTGTTGCTTCCATATTTTCTTTTGTAAAATCGTCCAAATTGAAAGTATGATATAGTCCGACAATAGATGCAATAATCAGTATTAAAAATAACATTCTTCCCATAATTTATCTCCGGATTAGCTACACTTATATTATAACATTTTTTGGGATATTTGCAATATCGGTAAACTAAAAACAAGTCTAAAACTTTTGTAACAACCTTGTTTTATGCGTGAAAATATTATATAATACGGTCTGTGTTGTTACACATATTGAAGGGAGAGATTATGATTAAAAAGTTTACTGCTTTAAAAACATTATCTGCACTTTTTGCGGCAATGTTTTTAAGTATTTTGCCTTCTGCGGCAAGTGAAGCAGATTTAATCGTTCCGAAAATCTCCGGTGATAATTTCAATCTCCTTTTGTGGGGAATTTTGATTTCAGTTGCCGGTTTAATATTCGGATTTATTGAATTTGCTAAAATTAAAAGATTATCGGTGCATACCGCAATGGCAGATGTCGGAAATACTATTTTTGAGACCTGCAAAACATATTTAATACAACAGGGAAAATTTTTGTTTGTTCTTGAAGTGTTAATCGGTTTGTGTATAGCATTTTACTTCGGTTATTTGCAGCATATGCCTTTAAAAGATGTGGCAATAATTCTTGGCTGGTCTGTTATTGGTATACTAGGTTCATACGGGGTAGCGTGGTTTGGAATAAGAATGAATACTTTAGCAAATGCAAGAACAGCATTTGTTTCTCTTAAGGGTAATCCGCTGAATATTTTGAATATTCCTCTTAAGGCAGGAATGTCAATCGGAGTATGTTTGGTATCAGTAGAATTGATATTGATGTTGACAATTCTTTTATTTGTTCCGGGACACCTTGCAGGGGCTTGTTTTATCGGGTTTGCTATCGGTGAAAGTTTAGGCGCTTCCGCACTTCGTGTTGCCGGCGGGATTTTCACAAAAATAGCTGATATCGGCTCTGACTTAATGAAAATTCAATTTGGTATTAAAGAAGATGATCCTCGTAACCCTGGGGTTATTGCGGATTGTACAGGTGATAATGCGGGTGATTCAATAGGACCTACTGCAGACGGGTTCGAAACCTATGGAGTTACAGGTGTTGCACTTGTTTCATTTATACTTTTAGGCGTTAAACCTGAATTTCAAGTCCAATTGTTAACTTGGATTTTTGTTATGAGATATTTGATGATTGTAACCTCAGTAGTTGCATACTGGTTTAACAATATAGTAAATATTTTCTACGCTAAAAAGGCTGAAAAATTTGATTTTGAAAAACCGTTAACCAATTTGGTATGGTTAACTTCAATTCTTTCAATAGGCATGACATTTGGAGTCAGCTACTGGTTATTAGCTCCTATGGGCGGAAATTTGTGGTTAATTCTTTCTGCAATTATTTCTTGCGGAACATTGGGTGCTGCCTTGATTCCTGAATTTACAAAGATATTCACTTCTCCGAAAGCTTTGCATACGGAAGAAGTTGTAACCGCATCAAAAGAGGGCGGCTCGTCTTTAACTATTCTTTCCGGAATAGTTGCAGGGAATTTCTCAGCATTTTGGATTGGTGCAGTAATTGTTGCATTAATGGGACTTGCATATTTTGCAAGTATTCATATTCCTGCGAATGTAATGATATATTCATCCGTATTCGCATTTGGGCTTGTAGCTTTTGGATTTTTGGGAATGGGACCTGTTACAATTGCGGTCGATTCTTACGGACCTGTTACAGATAATGCCCAATCGGTTTACGAATTATCTTTGATTGAAAGTATTCCGAATGTTGCTGACGAAATTGAAAAAGATTTCGGGTTTAAGCCTGATTTTGAAAACGCAAAACAATTTTTAGAGGAAAATGATGGTGCGGGTAATACATTCAAAGCAACGTCTAAACCTGTGTTAATCGGTACGGCAGTTGTTGGTGCTACTACAATGATTTTCTCACTGATATTGGTTATCCAAAATACCTTGGGAATTCAGCCGGAAGCCGTATTAAACCTGTTAAACCCTTATACATTACTTGGTTTATTGACGGGCGGTGCCGTAATATATTGGTTCAGCGGAGCTTCTATGCAGGCAGTTACTACCGGTGCGTACAGAGCTACTGAATATATTAAAGATAATATCAAACTTGATGCGGAGTCTAAATCGGCAAATCTTTCAAATTCAAAAGAAGTTGTTAAGATTTGTACTCAATATGCACAAAAAGGTATGGTAAATATCTTTATCTCATTGTTTGCATTTGCGCTTGCACTTGCGTGCTTGTCAGCGCCGATTATTGCAGAAAATGCAGAGTTTGCAAACAGGCCTGTATCCTTCTTTGTAAGTTACCTGATTGCAATTGCGGTATTTGGGTTGTTCCAAGCGGTGTTTATGGCAAATGCCGGCGGTTGCTGGGATAACGCAAAGAAAATTGTTGAAGTAGATATGAAAGAAAAGGGGACTCCGCTTCATGATGCGACTGTAGTAGGTGATACTGTCGGGGATCCTTTCAAAGATACTTCATCTGTTGCTATGAATCCTATAATCAAGTTTACAACGTTATTTGGGTTATTGGCGATGGAAATTGCAATAAGTGAAGCATTTAGAGAAGCCGCACCGATTGCGGGTGTTGTATTTTTAATAATCGCTTTATTCTTTGTATGGCGCTCTTTCTACGGAATGAGAATACCGTCAAAGAAATAATTTGATTGTTAATTCAAATATATAAAAGGGCAGATTATATTTAATCTGCTCTTTTTTATTAATGCGTAATTTTATTAAAAAGAACCCCCGCCCTCGGGGGTTCTCATAATCGGAACCATCTCTCCGATTATTTCAGATTCCGCCGCAACTTGATGAATGATGTTGTCATTCTCTCCCTGATATATAGGGAAACCGCGGCTCCGGAATCAGTTTTATTGGTTGTTACACTATGATGATACAAAATTTAGCTGCATCTTTCATTGGTAATTTGTGCTAATTTAAAAAATTTATTTATACTTTTGTTTAATATCTTTACAGTGCACGAATTATAGATTTAATGTTTTCATCTGTTATTTTTACAAGTGCAACGGTTCTTTCGGTGTCGTTTAATGCTCCGAGTTTTTTTAGAATTTCTGCGGTTCTTAAAATTATTGTTTGGTCGTTGCAACGCAAAAGCTCTTTTATTGCTTCTATATTATCACTGTATTCTAATGCGGTAAATACAAACGGACTATTTTCATCCAGCTCTTTTACAATCAGATTTTTTAATAGCTTTTTATCTATTTTATTTAAAAGTTTATGAATGTCTTTGATTTCGGCTTGAGTATTTTTATCTTCATCAAACATATATTCATCATTTTCGGTAAGGGTGTTAAATTTTTCTTCCGCATTTAATAAAATTGCGGCAGATTTGCTGTTTGGTTCGGCGGAAATAAGGTCTTCAAAAATATCAAATAATCTGAAATTTATAACCTCGTATAATCCTAAAATTTCACCCAATCCGTTGATGATATTATTAAGAACTAAAAGACCGTTTTCGTAATCTGTTTTTATTATGTCGGATAATTCCGCAAGATATGGGATATATCCTGCAATATTTTCTGCCATGGTAGAAGTTTTCATTGCATTTATAATTTCTCCCAGAGCATCCGGATTTCCGTATAACACCAAAAACTTTACCGCATCAAGTTTTTTAAATTCGTCATTGCTAAGAAGATTGTTTAAAGCCTCGTCGTATGATTGAACATCTTTTAAAACACCTAATGTTGCTGCACAATTTGCATTCAGACTTTCATTTTCGGTATATGAATTTTCTCTTAATAAATCAATAGACAACGGATCTTGAATATATGAAAAATATTTTGCACAATAACATTTTTCGTTTTCATTGCCGGATTCAAAGATTTCCAATATTTCATCCGTCAAGTCTTCATTCGCAAATTTTGATAACGCTGCGATAATTGCTTCATCATACGATGGCGAATAATATTTGAAAAAAGCTAACAAATTGTGATAATTCTTTTCATTACAAGCGTTATATATTCTTTGAGCTACATTTTGTTTGATGAAATCAAATAAAAAATTGTCCTGTTCCGTAAGTTCTTTAAACAATTCCGTATCGCAATCATCTACAAGATGTTTTGCAACTTGTTCGTATTCATTTTTATTTTTACCGGTAAGTTTTTTTAATAGTTCTGTCATTATTTCTTTAAATCCTTTACCAAATTTATGGTACAGATGACAAATGATAAAACTGATGAGACAGTTTTATTAGGTCTATAACATCACTGTTCAATAAAATAAGATTTAATCAAGATAGAAAACAGTAATAACTTTGTGGCCTTCTTCAGCATATTGTACCGCATTGTGTAATGTGCGGCTTGTGTGAGAAAGGAAACAAATTAACTGATTGCATTCGTCAATAATTTCTCTGTTACAAACTCTTGAAGCATCAGCTAATGTCATCATAGCTCTGTCGGAATGTTCTACGATATTCGGAACTCCGATAAGCTGGTCTTGAACATCACTAGGCTGTTGACCGATTGTTTGCGGTAATATAACTCGTAATTTTTCCGGATTAGCCTTCATTGCACCGCGGATAGCAGCAGCATTTGTTCCTGAGGAACCGCCTGATGTAATTATCGTATTACCTTGCATTACAAGAGCAGTCGCAAGTGTTTCGATCATTTGCTGATGTGTTATAGGAAGATTACGACTTCCGATTATTGCAATTTTTTTTGCCGATTGTCTGATAGTTGCTAATTCCTGTGCCAATTCATCTACTGTATGAGGTGAATCTGATTTTACAACATCCAAATCATCCATAGGAACCATAATTGAAGGTTGCTCATCTTGACCTTTGCCGTCAGCACTCATTGCGATTTTAATTTTTTCTTCTACCATTTTTCCTACTTTCTAATTGCAATAATAATGTTTTTCGATTATGCTGATTATAACATAAAATTTTAATTTTGGGAAGTGTATAAATGGAAAATATATTGGAAAATCTTAATAATGAACAGAAAGAGGCTGTTCAGACAACTAAAGGACCGCTTTTAATATTAGCGGGTGCCGGCAGCGGAAAAACTAAAGTTTTAACTTCCCGTATCGCGTATTTAATTCAAAACGGGGTAAGACCGAAAAGTATTTTAGCCGTTACTTTTACTAATAAAGCGGCTAAGGAAATGAAAATTCGTATCGGAAATATTGTCGGTGAAAATGTTATAAAATATATGTGGATTGGAACTTTTCACAGTATTTGCGGAAGAATACTGAGAGAAAATATTGACAAATATGCTTTTCAATCCGGCAAAAAATTGGATAAGAATTTCACAATATATGATGATAATGATACTTCTGCCGTTATTAAACAGGTTATAAAAAAATTAAACATTGATGATAAAATTTACCAGCCCAAACTTGTAAAAGCTGTAATATCCAATGCGAAAAATAAAATGCAGGATGCATACACATATGCAACATTTGCCAGAGATTTTAAATCTCAAAAAATTGCTCAAATATTTGAAGAGTATGAAAATACTCTTAACAACAATAATGCTATAGATTTTGATGATATGCTTATGCTTACCGTAAAGTTATTAGAGCAAAATCCTGAAGTCAGAGAGTATTATTACGAAAGATTTGAACATATACTTGTAGATGAATATCAGGATACAAACCTTGCCCAATATAAACTTGTAAATATGTTGTATACAAATTTGCAAAAAGAAATTCCGCCAAAGCGTTCGTTATGTGTTGTAGGTGATGTTGATCAGTCAATTTATAGCTGGCGTGGTGCTGATTATACTATCATTATGAATTTTCAGCGTGATTTTAAAAATACAAAATTAATCAAACTTGAACAAAATTATCGTTCGACCGCAAATATCTTAAATGTTGCAAATGCTATTATAGAGAATAATACGGAACGTGTCGATAAGGTTTTGTATTCAAACAAGGGTGAAGGTGAGCTTATTGACTATTTTGAAGCGCAGGATGAATCTGATGAAGCTAATTTTATAGCCAGCAAAATCAAACAAGATAGCGGCGGCAATTATAATCAGTATGCAATTCTATACCGTACAAATTCGCAATCACGTGCAATAGAAGAAGCTTGTATGGCAGCGGGAATTCCATACAGAATATACGGCGGTCTAAAATTCTATGACCGTAAGGAAATAAAAGATATTATTGCATATTTAAAATTAATTTATAATCCGGATGATTCTCAAAGTTTTAAACGTATTGTAAATGTTCCTAAACGTGCAATCGGGGATACTACAATAAAAAGGCTGCAATTATTTGCGGATATGAATGACATAAGCCTTTTTGCTGCGGCTCAAAGAATAGAGGAAGATACGGAAATTCCGCCAAGAACCCGTGCTAAAATAACTGAATTTGTAAATCTTATAACAAAATTCCGTGATGCTGTAGGTTCGTACAATTTAAGAGAATTTGTTACTTTAGTAATTGAAAAGAGCGGGTATCTTGCTGAACTTCAAATTCAGAATACTCCTGAAAGTGAAGCTGATATCGAAAATTTGCAAGAGTTTGTAAACGTAGCCGAGGAATTTGTGCCGGAAAATGATGATAATGTTCTCGGAGACTTTTTAACTCAGATATCTTTGATTTCTGACATTGATAATATGGATACTATTGCCAACAATGTAACATTAATGACATTACACGCAGCAAAGGGATTGGAGTTCCCTGTAGTATTCTTAGCCGGCATGGATGAAGGAGTTTTCCCTCATCAAAGAACCTTTAATGTTCCGTCAGAAATGGAAGAAGAGCGACGACTTATGTATGTCGGTGTTACTCGTGCAGAAGAAAAGTTGTATCTTACTTCCGCAAAACGTCGTCAAATGTGGGGAGAATACAAGTATTATAATCCTTCCAGATTTATAGAGGAAATCCCTTTAAATCTTTTGAACAGAATCGGATTTGAAGGCAGTTCAAGCGAGTCTTCAACTTTTCGTAATGCAGTGTCTGTGGCAAAGAGCGGTAAATCAGATTATTCATATTCTTCAGCTCAATCGGACAGTTACGGATATGTAAAACCCTCATCAGGTTTTGGAAAAGGGTTTGTAGCTCCTCAAAAACGCAGCAGTACAACTTCTGTTGTAAAACGTACCCCTGCGAGAACAATCCTTGTCAAATCAAAAGAGAATAAGAAAAAAGATGAAGAAAGAGTCAATGAATTTTTCAAAGATAACGCAATAAAAAGGATGTTGGAAGAAAAACGACAAAATGATTTTCAAAAAGCTCAGGAAGATGCCGAAAGAGACAGAAAAATTTCCGGTACAGACGGCATGATTGATGTTTTTGAAAAAGGAGACAGAGTTTTTCATGACAAATTAGGAATAGGTCATATCCTTGAAGTTATACCTGTTGGGGAAAGTACAATGTACACAATTGACTTTGGCAAACAAGGTAAAAAAGCGATGGACGCATCATACGCAAGATTGAAAAAATTCTAAATAAAATAGCTATTAAAAAATTACACTTTAGTTTAATGAAAAACCGATCGCTATAGTTAACAATTGTATTGTAACTATAGGAGGTCAATTATGAAAAAAATATTATGTGCTGCAATGCTTGTTGGGCTTGGTTATTACATTAATAAATTCATTACCGACAAAAAAAATAATGAAGAAAGTCCCCATCCCACAGAAATTCATGAGGTCTAGGGAAAATATATTGCGAGGAATGAATTGTGATGAAACGTCTTATAATTTTACTAATGGCTCCGCTTGTATTGTTTCTGACAAATTCCATCGTTTTTGCCGATGACGGTACCGAGGCTTTGAAATTTTTTAAAAAATATGTCAATGCTGCAAACAGTTATGACGAGTCTGTTTTAAGGATGTATGCCCCTAATGCAAAAATTATCCGGCAGGTAATTAAACCGGACGGAGAACTTGTGGATGTTGAAACTGATGCCCCAACTTATATAAATCAATTACGTATAGGTCAAAAGGTGGCTAGATTTCGCAGATACAAAAACACGTACACAAATGTTACCGCATCCAAAGTGGATAATGGGTATAAAATATCTGCTATGCGTCAGCCTTCAGGTGAAAAGTACAGGTTAAGAAGTTACATGATTGTAAAAAAACAACCGAACGGGGAGTGGAAAATTATTGAAGAACTTATGCAAACAAAGGTTCAAACATTTTTAAAATACGCAAACAAATAGGGCGGCTCACTACCGCCCTATTTCGATAAATAATCATAATAAATTAAGCTTCTTCTTCTGTTTTAATTTTATCTACAACCATTTTTGCCATTTCTTTTGCAATAATTCTTTGGGTAGCTTCCGGACAATTTTGAAGCATGTTCATTGCCGTTCTGACTGTAGAATCTATATCGTACCAACGACCTTTTCTGTTGTCATCCAAGCCTGAACCTACTGCATTAATGATATCTTCTACCGCTTCAAATTGTTCATCCTCAATGTTATGCTCAATTATAATTTTAATCAAATTCAAAGCAACTTTTATTTGAG
Source organism: uncultured bacterium (assembly GCA_900320675.1). Taxonomy (GTDB): domain Bacteria; phylum Cyanobacteriota; class Vampirovibrionia; order Gastranaerophilales; family Gastranaerophilaceae; genus UBA1221. The sequence goes on along the minus strand of ONTD01000184.1, from coordinate 2,584 downwards.
TTTCGTCGTCGCTTTTTTCTAATGTGGCAATTGCCTGTGATAATACAGGATCTTTGTCATACCATCTTCTGTGTTGATTTGAATACTGTTCTTTCATACCGTTTCTCCTTATATATTCTCTTTTAACTGTTAGCCTCTTTTAAACATTACTCCTTTGGTTCCTTTCGGATATTCCCATTTAAGAGATTTTTTTTCACATAAAATTCTGCATGCTCCGCATTCAAGGCAATTTTCGTATTTTACAAGCAGTCTGCCTTCTGATTCAATCCACTCATAAACTCCGGCAGGACAAGCATTTACACATGGTCTGTTCTTGCAAATCTTACAATCGTTAGGATTTGGAGTTAAGTGTGAAACCGTATCCGGTGTATATTTTAATGTAGAAAGATTTTTATCTATATTCATTTTACCAGTACACTCCATAACAATTTCAATACTGCAAACCCGTCCGAAATTATTCCAAAAAAGCCTCTGTCTTTGATAAATTCCCAAATATATTTTCTGTATAACTCTCTTTTAGGCACTCCGTTTACGGATGTAAACATCTCAAAAAATGCGTTAATTTTTTTGAAATATATATCCATGAAAATTTTTCGCTTGTCGTGCATAATATCCATAAGATTTCTGTATGCGTATAAATCTTTCATTATAAAGGTTTTTTCAAGATTTTTCTTATATTTAGAAAGGAATTTTTTGCTGAAATCTTTTTTGGTAAGTGCAATAATTGCAGTTTCTGCGGCAATTTTTCCGCTGAGCATTGCAAGATTTGTGCCTTCCCAATGCATATTATTTACGAGCATTGCGGCATCTCCGACTACCATTACGCCATTATCGTATAATTGCGGAATTTTTTTATATCCGCCTTCCGGTATCAGATGTGCCGAATATTCTATAACTTCTCCCCCTTCAATTAAAGGAGCTATAGTCGGATGTTCTTTTATTTTTTCCAATAATTCGTATGGTTTTATGCCGGTTCCGTTCAATTCATCTAATGTAATACCCAGTCCGATACTGATGCTGTCTTTATTAGTATAGATAAATCCGAGTCCCAATTTGCCGAGCATAGAACCGCCAAACAGTTCATAAATGCAGCCTTCATCGTCGTTTAATAAAAATCTTTCATTTATTAGTTGTTTATCAAGTTTAAGTACTTCTTTTACGGATACAGCAGCATCTTTTGGCTCGATATCTTTTCTCAAGCCTATCTGTTTTGCCAAAAGTGAATTAACTCCATCTGCAAGAATTACAATATTTGCGTAATAATCTTCAAGTTCGGTTCTTACTCCGATTACTTTGTTATTTTCTGTAATAAGTTCTCTTACTACAGTTTCTTCAACAAGGATTGCACCTTCTTTTTGTGCCTGTTCCGCCATCCATCTGTCAAATTTTCCACGCATAACAGAGTAACTCACAGAATTTTGCGGTTTTTTACGATATGAAATTACCGTACTGTCATCTTCCCCCAGAATAGCAAACTTATGCTCTATGTTGTTTCTTTCAAGCGGGGCTGTTAATTCAAAATCCGGAAACAATTCTTTTACAGACTCGGAGTATATTGCCCCGCCAAAAACATTTTTACTTCCGGAAAAAGTTCCTCTTTCAATAACAATAGGTTCAAATCCTGCTCTTGCCAGCACAGTTGCGGCCGATAATCCTGCCGGACCGCCGCCTACAATTATTACATTTGTTTTATTTTCGCTCTCCGCTGCCATAAACTCCTTTTGCGCAAGTTAAAATTCTTTCTGACATCTTAATTATACAATATTTTCTGCGTATTGTAAAATAGGTTAATAGGCGGGTTAAAGCATTATACGTATAACATATTTTATAATTCAGAATTTTTTTTAAGTTTTAAAAATGTGATGGTCTTATCCCCATATTTTTTTTGTTTAATTACTATATATTCCCCAAAATCTACGTCATTAACGTGTTCCAACACAACAATCCCGCCTGTTATATTTTTTATTGCATTCAGGGATTTTTCGTAAATACCTGAATAATATGGCGGATCTATGTATATTACGTTGAATTTTTCGCCTAATTTTTCTGTAATTTTTATGGAATCTCCGCTTAGCAGCCTTAAATCGTATTCCGTCGAATTGAGATATTTTTTGTAATTTGTTTTGATTACGGAAATAATTTTCGGGTGTTTTTCAATTCCAACCGCCTTTGTAAAACCTCGAGAGATTGCTTCCAGTGCCATAATCCCCGAACCGGAAAACATATCAAGAAAACTTGCTCCCTCAAAATCTACCATAGCTTGCAGCGTGTTGAAAACACTCATCCGAATCTTTGAAAGTGTCGGACGTGTTATATTTTCATCCGGTGCCGTAATTTTTTGACCTTTGAATTTTCCTGCGGTAATATTCATACAAGAAATTTTACATCAAATATTGTTTGTATAATCACTTAATTTGAAATGTAAATTTTTGTAAAACGAAATTTTGAAATAACTAAAGTTATATCTTTATATGCCGTTAACCATGACGGAAAGGATTACTTTCATGGGTTTAGCGGCATCACAAGCAAAATTATTAAGCATAACTTCAAGACTGTCAGACAACGAATTGCGCTCACAGTCTTT
>ONTD01000107.1 GCA_900320675.1 uncultured bacterium | reverse complement strand
GTGATTTTTACCGTACCTTTCAAGATACTGGTCTATATTTAATTTTGGTTCAATAAGTTTCCTTACGTAATTTTCAGTTTCTACTGCAGTTTTTATTTTATCTGTTAATTTTGTGTCGCCTTTAGATATAATGTCTTTAACAAGTTTTCTTAAAGCTTTTGTATCGTTAGGATCTTCTGTCTTGATTCCTGCATCTGCAAGTTTTTGAGCAAATATACCCAACTTAGCTCCTTTGTCAAATTTCATATCGCTCTTGATATATTTGTTTGCAAGTTTTACTAATTCTTTGTTATTTTTTATTTCAAGGTCAGGTTTTAATTCCCCTGAATTTACTTTAGCTATAATGTCCGCATTATTTAATGCGTTTTTGGCGGTTATCCTTTCATTAAGATCTTCCATTCCTTGCCAAGCGGCTTTTCCGCTATCAGTAAGGTTTATATATTGTTTGTGTTTACCTGACCACCATTTTCTCAATTTGCTATCCAGAGTGTATGCTCCAAGTGTAGATAATGCCAGCGTAAATCCCTGATTGACTGCTAATGTTTGGCGTCTGTCTTTGTCCATCTTTTTATTTGTCAGAGTTTGACGCATATACATACCGCTTGTTATAACAGAACCTACTGCAAGGAAGTGTTTTACGGCATTATCACTGTTTCTTACCCATCCTGCTATTGAATTAATCAATCTGTTGTCAAATACGTGGCTGCAAAAATGTTTTCCTACTCCGTGGCAGAAAGAGTCATATATTTGTGATACTCCGGTAAATTGCGGCTGATATTGTTTAGGAGTTTCACCTTTACAATTTGTCTGATAAAATGTTTGATTGAATTTTGGAGTGATATTATTAGTTACTTGCATTGTTTTTACCTCCAATAAATTCTTTAATCGTTTTTGCTTGTGTTTGAAGTGCGCTGAAATTCGTTTCTTGCTGAGGAGTTTCAGTTTTTACTTCGGGTGCTTTTTTATTTTTACCGGAATCAACATGGAATACGTATTTTAAAATAGGCGGGATTAATGCAATTGTAAGCATTGCCCTTGGTATTGCAATTACCCATTCCGAGACATTCTTTGTAGAGGTGTCTATAGCCTTAATCCAATTATCTAAATCTCTGATTTCTCCAAGGATTTTCCCTCTTTTAACCATATCAGTAGTTTCACTTAACTGATGTTTTAATTGATATATTTTATCGGTTTTATTAGAAACAATTTTTAAAGCATTTTCAAATTTTCTGATAGGCATTATTTCCAGATTGTTTTCTTTGACGTATTTAGCCAGCTTGTTCGATTTGAAAAATGATCCGTCTTCTTCTTTTAATGAATTTAGGATTTCTTCTTTAGATAACTTATCTGTTGCCATTTTCTCCGCAATGTCTTCGGCTCTCAAATTATTTTTACTTATGTATTCGGCAATTTCTTTTTCACTTAATTTTTCATAATCTGCTCTGCTGATTTTTCTTGCATCATCGTATATATATTTTGCCCCGGAGTCAATTGGAGTTGTTACAAGAGTTGAAACTCCAAACCCGATAAGTGCTGAGGCTAAGGAGTGTCCTGCTGCATATATTTTATCTTCCAAATCTTTTTTACCGGGAAGTGAAATTGTGATAGCAGGTCTTAATCCGCCGGCAAGGAACAGGGCAACCAGTGCCGCAGCTGCAACATTGTGCATTCCTGAAAAACCTGTTAACCAATTAAATGCTCCGGATTTCATAATTCTTTCCATAAAAGTTTTAGCGGCAGCCTCACTCTCTTTTGGTGCGCTACCGCTAAAACTTACATTATATCCTCTGTCATTATTTTTATCACACAAACTCACATTATTATTCTGCATACTCATAGGATGTGCCGTGTCATAATTGGGCTTAAGTCGCCTTTTCTGGGTAAATTCAAGATTTAATGGTTGAATTTTCATGACCTACCTGTCTATTTGTCTCCTACATCTATATTAAATCAAAGCAAATTATTTTTTGCCAAATGATTACAAAATGTTTACAAAAGTTTTTATTATTTCAAATTGCTGCAGCACAGGGTGGATGACTATTATTTTAAAACATCGCATTCGATAACATTATAGAACATTTTTGCTGCTGAAATAAATTTTTCGGGGCTGCCGCTTACAAAAAATTTATCATATCCTTTGGTATTATTGCAATTTGTAAGACCGTTGGATAATAAATCAGTTTTTATATATTGTACAAAGTCTTTAGCCGGATTTATGTATAAATTTTTATTTGAAAATTTTGATAACAGATTAATTAAATACGGATAATGAGTGCATCCTAACACGATTTTTTCAACGTTATATTTTAGCATTTCATCAACTTTAATTTTTACCGAGTCTGCTGCTTCCGGAGTCTGTATCAAGTTGTTCTCAACAATTTTAACCCATTCGGGGCAAGCTATTTCTGTAATTTCTATGTTGGTATTATATTTTTTTATGTTGGTTGAATATGCGTGAGATGATATTGTTGCAGGTGTCGCAAAAACTCCGATTTTAGAAACCGGCATTTGGGATAGTATTTTTGAAACAGACTGTATAAGAGGGTAAAGTTTAAAATTATATTTGTCTTTTAAGTCTTCATATACCATTGCGGAAGTGGTATTGCACGCCATAATAACAGCTTTTACTCCTTGTGTTTCAAAAAATTCAAATGCTTTAGAGGAGTACTCAAGAAGTTGCTCTTTTGTTTTTTCTCCGTATGGCATATTCTTTGTATCTCCGAAAAAGATACAATCTTCGTGCGGTAATACTTTTTTGAATTCGGCAAGAACTGTAAGACCGCCTACACCTGAGTCGAAAAATCCTATCGGATTATTGTTGTGCTGACTTGAAATAATTGTTAATTCCCTCCACTATAGCTTTTGCGGTAGCTTGTTTTCTATCATTTGTAACCAGTTGACCTCTTTCCGCAGTATTAGATAAAAATCCCATTTCAACAAGTATTGCAGGAGAAGTCGTATGATTTATAACATAAAATTTTGATTTAAAAGTTCCTCTGTCATGTGCGTTAATTGAGCTTATTAAAGACGCGTGAACCGTTTGTGCAAGCGGAATACTTTCCGGATGATAGTAGTGTGTTTCTATACCGTTTGGAGTTTCGCTCGTACTTGAATTTACGTGGATACTTACAAATATATCAGGAGAGTATGCTTCACTAAAGGCAACTCTGTCTTGCAATGAAACGTATGAATCATCAGAACGAGTCATTAAAACTCCGTAGCCTTGAGCTTTTAGCATTTTCTCCACTCTTTTTGCAACGTCAATAGTAATATATTTTTCATAAACTCCGTTTCGGGTTGCTCCCACATCTGAGCCGCCATGTCCGGCATCAATTACCACTTTGAATTTGCCGTCGGTTCCTTTTGGCATATTTATAGGCGGTATTTTTATTTCAATCGGAGTTTGTTCTGTTGTTTCTTTTATTATTGTTCTCGGAGCTTTGATTTGAAATTTTAGAGATTTCCCGTCCAGTCCCATAAATGATGTTACCAAACTGTCGTGTTCAATTGGGATTATTATTTTGGTCCCATGTGAAGTTTTTTCTATTTTTGCCGAAGAAAAATCCGTTTTTTGGAAAGCTTTATTAAAAGCACTTTCATCCATATTTTTTACATTAAATAAATATGCAATAACTTCACTGTTTGTTCGGTCGAAGCCGTGAATTACGGGTGCATCAAAGTTTATTGTCATAGCTGACGTCATATCATCAATTTTGTTATTTAAATACCCTGATATATTTGCATGTTTACCGGATATTGCCAGTTGGGAAAATTTATCCGAATTTATAAATACAATTGACTGATTGTCTCTTGAATATACCGGAATATATTTTGTTACGTTAGGTGTTGTGATTACTAATCGAGCTTTATTTACCGAAAATTGTCCGAGTCGAGCAGTATCAGAACCTCCCAAACTAAACTCTCTGTTTCTAAGAGCCTTGTTGACTAAAGTGTTGGGCATATCAAAAGCTATTCTTGAAGGGTTTGAGAGTATCATAGGTTTTTCTATAGCAGCTGACCCCATACCGGTTATTGTTAGCATTGAATCTTTAGGTATAATTTTGTCGGCATAGTATTTTGTATTAAGTTTTAACTCTTGAGAGTAGCTTAAAGTTGTATGATTGTTAAATGCATTATCAATTCTTGCTATGGTTTCATTTGGATTTGACGCTGATGAAATTGTCATATACTCATAAAAATCGTTTGAAGAAGCTCGGTCATCTCTGTAGATATTTTGCATAAACGGATTTTTTACAATATCGTTTTTTAACTTAATAAATACTCCGTTTTTCAGGGTAACAAAATTCATATTTGAGATGTCAAAATTGTCATCATAGTATACGACAACTCTCACAATATTCGGATTTGACGCAAATTGCGATACCTTTACCTCTTTTATCCCGTCAGTCGTAAATACCCAATCTTTTTTTGCTCCGGCAAGAATTGCTCCGGGAATATCAAAATATACTCTTGTAGGATTTGTAAGCTTAACTACTTTTATATTACTGATTTCAGGAAAGTCTTCTATGTTAGAAGATGTTAAAGAAATTACGGCACTCGAAGTGTCAAAATTGGCTGAGGTTATTTTAAAAACACTTTCTGCCAATGCTCCTTGGATAAATCCAAAGAACATAAATATAAAGGTAATTAATAGTATTATATATTTTCTCATATTCCCAATCTTACTGTTGCCCCGTATTTCAGGGTAAATATCTCTACCTATTCTATTATACCGCCGGAAGTTATTTTTTCAAATTGATAATTTTTGTAAATATTTATTACTGCCCTATAAAGTTTTTTATGATTGTGCCGAAATACATGGTGAAAGAAGAGGTTATTGTGTACGATAATATAAATACTGATTTTCAATATGCGGATATGTATATAAACGAAATTAACGCTCCGGCGGTAATTTCTCTTCTGCTTGAGGAAGAGAATTCTTTGGGAGAATTGTCGGCTGAAAAGTATGCATACCTTTCAAAGGCGTATGTGTTTGTAAAAGATGATGAAAAAGCTCTTGAATATGCCCAAAAGTCCGTTAAAAAAGATATAGGGTATGTATATGGACATGTCAGGGTTGCTTTTACGTATGCAAGAATGGCTAAAAAAGAACTTACTTTACAATATGTAAATAATGCGGACCGTTTGAATAATGATGAAAATATGTACATCAACGCATTCTTAGCTATTCTGTATAAGTATTGTGATAATGAATTGAGGGCGGAAGAGCTTATTGAGGTGCTAAAAAAACATTACGTAAACAATGGAGAATATAACTACTATATGGGGTTTATTTATTCTCAGGAAGAGCCTCAAAAGGCTGTTGAATATTTCGAAAAAGCCGAAATACTCGGTTTTAAAGATAAGTTTAATTTGTGGAATAATTTAGCTGAAAATTATTTTGAAATTGATAATTATGAGAAGGCGGAAGAATACGCAAATAAATGTTTTAACACCGGAGTTACCGCACGTCTTTTGGAAATCAAATCTGATTGTATGAAGCAAAAAGAGGATTATACCAGTGCGGTAAAATATTTAAGACAAGAATATAAGTTGTGTAAGGACGCGGATGATAAAGTCAGAACCCTTGCACTTATGATATATAATTATTCAGAAATGAATCAGTACCAGAGGGCGGACAGACTCGGGCGATTTGCAGTAAAATATTTTAAACCTGATTATACGCTATATTACGTTATAGCTTCATCTTATGAGTCTCAAGAAAAATATAGAGATGCTCTGTATTATTACAGAGAAATTCTTGAGAATAAGCTTTCAGATAATGCTTCTACTTATTCCAGTTTGTCTTATTGTTATTCTGAAATCGGAGATGATGACAGTGCGTTAAAATATGTGGAAATGGCTATTCAAAAGGATCCTTATGATTCCTATTCTCATTATAGAAAAGGTCGAATACTTGTAAATATAAAAGATTACGAAGAGGCAATAAAATCTTTTGAAAGGTCTTTGGATTATGATAAAACAGATGTAGATTCATTTCAGTGGATATCATATTGCTATTCAATGTTAAAGGATTTTGAGAAATCTTTAGAGTACGCAAATCGGGCAATTTTAATTAATAAAGATGACTGCTATTCTTATTTCCGCAAAGCCTGGGCATATCAGGAAATGTCAAGGTATACGGAGGCAATAAACTTTTACAAAGAATGTATTCGATGCAATGACAAGTATGTCGATGCGTATCTGAATATTTCTTACGTATATTCAAAACTTGGAGATAACAAGCGGTCTCTTGTTTATGCAAACAAGGCTCTTTTGATAAATCAGGAATATTCATATGCTCACTACAGAAAAGCTTGGGCGCTTCAGGAAAGCGGAAGGCTTGAGGAAGCATATGATGGGTATAGCAAAGCTATAGAGCTTGATCCGAGTGATATCTATAATTATTTGGGTATTGCTTGTATTGCACTTAATAATCAAGATAACAGTGATGCATTGACATATGCAAATAAGGCGATTTTTATTGATAGAAATTGCGGCGGCGCATACTATTATAAGAGTATTGCTCTAAGCAATATGGGTAAAATTAAAGAGGCAGAAGCAGCTTATACTAAAGCTCTTCAGCTGGGGTATCCTGTTCCGTAGATAATGCCGTGTATTTCTTAAATAGTTTATAACGGTGTGATTGGATATTGTATACAAATACTTTAAATTTATTCTTTTTTGCGGAAATTTTTATTGAATTGTTTCGGTCAGTTCTGTAGATATCGGTATTTCTCAATACATCCAGAGTTACCCTGTTAGGATGCCCGAATATATTTTTGCCGGTTGAAATTATTGAAACCTTAGGGTTAATGTAATTTAACATTGAGTAGTCTATTACCCCTTTAGCTCCGTGGTGTCCTACTTTAAAAACGTCAATTTCATTTTTAGGAATACTGCTTTTTATATTGTCAAAGGCATCCACTCCGGCATCACCCATAAATAACATCTCAAAATTTTTATATTTTAATACATTTATAATTGACTGTTCGTTGTCATCTTTGCCCTGCGGCATGTATGCAGTAAGACTTAAATCTCCTTCTTTGTATAGTATCTCTCTGTTATTGGGTATTTTATGACGAATATGATGTTCGGAGATAGTTTTATAGATAAGTTTAGAAGTCATACTGTCATTTGTTTCGGAATTAATATAGACGTTTTTGACTTTTAAATTATTCATCAAATCAACAGCACCGCCGGAGTGGTCGTTGTCAAAGTGAGTGATTATAATACCTTCAAGTTCTTTAATGCCCATATCTTTCATATACTTTAGAACAATTACTTGGGCTTGTGATTTTCCTCCGTTGTAGGGGGCTTTTCCTGTGTCAATCATAAAGTATTTATTTTTAGGCGTTTTAATAAGAAATGCGTCTGCGTTTTGTACGTCAAATGATATTATTTCAAGGTTATTATTAGGAATTTGTATAGTCGAGATAAGTAATATTGCAATAAGTGATATTAGAGCTTGTTTTACTCTTTTCCCTGTTTCAAATTTAAACATTAAGGTTATACCGAGTAATATGATATAGTACAAGACTACTTGTAATACTGACGGGTGTGTTGTCTCAATAATTGAGTACTTTAAATTTGAAAAGAAATTTGAAATTGCGACAAGTGCATTGAGGCAAAAATTTAAAACAAAGTCAAAGATAAAACATACATATTTTGCAATAGGGGTAATTATTGCAAGAACAGAACTTACAAATCCGCCAAAACTGATTATGCTTAAAAACGGCATTATTGAAATATTTGCAGGAATTGAGTACGTGCTGATTGTATTAAAGTAGAAAATTTGCAGCGGGGCTACCCATAATTGTGCCACTATAGGGATTAACAGTTCTCCGCATAGCCAGTCAGGAATTTTCCAATCTTTTATTTTTTCTAAAATTACGTTTGCAGTAGTGAGAAGTCCAAACGTTACGATAAACGACAGTTGAAATCCCACATCATTGATGTATGCTGGGTTGTATAAAAGCATTAGGGAAGCGACAAAGGCAAGTAAAGATATACTGTGTGAATCTCGGTCAATTAATTTCCCTGCCAATACAAACAAAAGCATTAGTGCTGCTCTTACCACTGATGCACCTAAGCCTGTCATAAATGTGTATAATATTACGACACCCATGCCGGAGATGATTATAAATTTTATCGAAATTTTAAATCTGCGTAATATAAAATACCAAAATCCGTATATGAAAGCTACGTTCATCCCCGATGCTGCAAGTATGTGCAGTAGCCCTGAGTTTCTGAAAGTATCTTTAATATAATCCGGCGGAGCTACTGCGTCATCTCCAAAAACTATTCCGCCCAATATTTCAAGATTAGGGCTTTTTAAATAATTTGAGTGGGTAGATATGACTTTATTACGCACAGCGTTTAATCCGCCCATAAATTTCCACCCGTATGGGATATCGCCGGTTAATATTTTGCAATTCTCTTTTTCTGCGTAGAATACCGTATGCGTCTTAAAATTTCTCAAATATTTTCCGTAATCGAACTGTGATGGGTTGCTTGCCTTAAACGGAAGCCTTAGCTTCCCGCTAATCTCGTATGTTTCTCCTATTTTTAAATCGGAAAAATTCCCGTCTTTATCGTTGAGGGTTACAAGCGTTTTCCCGATTACTTCATTTTCATTAACTTTTGAAACGTCAAAGAAAAATTTGGTTTTGTCTTTGACATTACTGTTTGGGATAGAAACAATTCTTCCTTGTATAACCGCATCTGTCGGTGCGAGGCTAACAAGAGCATCGGAATCTTTAATCCTTAATGAAGCGTTAAAAAATCCGAAATAAAATATAAAAGCCCATAGTAATACATATTTAAATGAAATATATCTTTTAATATTCAGAATTATTAAAATAGCTGTTATTATGCCGGAAACCATAAATGCACAGTTGTTAAAATATGCTAAAATACCCGCCATTAAGGTTAATGCGGATATAAACATCATTACATTTTTGTTTTGAACAAATTCATTAAGATATTCTTTTAACATAAATTATTCAATCATATTAATTCTTCTTATATGGCGTTCTTCATTGGAAAAAGGAGTATCAATCCATGTAGATGTGATTTCTTTTGCTAAATCAAGAGAAATTACTCTTGCGCCCAGACATAAAATATTTGAATCGTTGTGTTCTCTGGTGGCTTTGGCGGAAAATGTATCGGAGCATAATGCTGCACGTATCCCTTTAAATTTATTTGAAACAATGCTCATGCCAATGCCTGTGCCGCAAATTAAAATCCCTCGTTCATACTCGTTGTCAGCTACTGCTTTTGCAACTGATTTTGCATATTCCGGATAGTCGCATGAGTCAGTTGTATATGTCCCAAAGTCCTTTACATTATGACCTTGCTCAGTTAACATTGATATTATCTCTTTTTTATACTCAAAGCCGCCATGGTCGGAACCAATCGCTATTTTCATATAACCTTACTCCTTTTCGTGTATTCTATCATGAAAATAAAATTAAGTTTTTTAAGAAATTTTAATTTTCGGATATTCGGCGGAAATCTGGTATACCTATAACAACAAGATTATAATAAATCCCACATGTTAATGATTTTACAAATTTGAAAAAATATTATAATATAGCAAAGTCGTTAAGAAAAAATACAAGTAGTATTTTTAAAGAAAAACTTTAGGAGGTTTTTAGAATGGACAATTTAAGAAAGTATCTGGTGGAATTTATCGGAGCATTTTTCTTGGTATTCACAATTGGTGCTACCGCTATTGCATTCGGAAGTGAAAGTACAATCGCTCCTCTTGCAATTGGGTTTGCTTTGATGGTAATGGTGTATGCCGGCGGATACATTTCAGGCGGACATTACAACCCTGCTGTATCATTAGCTGCGGTTGTTAGAGGTGCATTAGCTCCTATTCAATGGATACCTTATGCATTATTCCAAGTGTTAGGCGGTGTTTGTGCAGCATTCTTAATTAACTTTATGGCTGGCGGACCTGCTGAAGCCGGTGCAACTTTTACATTGTCAAATGTAGTTATTGCTGAATTTTTATTTACATTTGCATTGTGCTATGTTGTACTTCTTACTGCTACTTCAAAGAGAACTGAAGGTAATTCATACTACGGTTTGGCAATCGGTTCTACAGTAATGGTTGGTGCTTTTGCAGTCGGCGGACTTTGCCTTGGTGCATTTAATCCTGCTGTTGCTATTTCAACACTTGTATTTGGTGTATGCTGCTGTGCTAAGCTCGCTTGGATTACAGTTCTTGTAAACTTAGTTGCAGGCGTTTGTGCAGGTTTAGTATTCAAATTCTTAGATAAAGAATAGAATTTATCTTGTACTAAAAAAATCAGAGGTTCGATATTCAATTGTATCGAACCTCTTTTTTATCCTCCGGTCAATCCTATAAAAGCTTCCCTGTTGTGATTTGGATGTATGTCCTTTGAAGTTTTAATGCGTTTGCAATCCTATTTCTTAAAATTTTTACTCTGATTTCTGCTATTAATTCTTCGCTTTTGTACATGGGATAATCAGTTTTTTTATCAATTTTCTCCAAAGTTTTCATTTATCTTTACTCCAGCTGCTAACTTAACACTACACTGTTTTTATAAAGATTTTCAATTGAGATAAATTTCAGTGTTAAGTAAATTTGTTACATTTCTATATAAATTAACAGATTAAAGCAAAAAATATTTTGTTTATAATTAATATAGTTGGGAGAATATGTAGTATGAAAGTATCAAAAGCAGCTTCATTTGCTGATATATTAAGAAATTCAAGATATTTTAAATTGTCTGAAATGGATTCTTTAAAAGGACCGAATGTGTTTATCCGAGGGAAAATATATCAAGACGGAGAATTTTTAGATAATAATGTTTTATATATGTACGACGGTAAAATTCTGCCGTATGACAGGTTTGAAAAATCGGTAGGAAAAAGTGAAGCGATACGACTTATTGATTTAGATAAAAATTATATTACTCCATCTCTTTTGGATCAGCATATCCATGGCGGGTATGGAATTGATTTTAACAACGCAAAAGAAAGTGAGATAAGAGATTTATTATTGAATTTGAAAAAGCATGGACATTCCGGTATTCTTGCAACATTTGTTCCCGATAAAATTGAGAAATTGAACAGGCAAATGGATATCGTAAGAAAAATTATGAAAAAGCCTGATAAGGATGCAACAAGGATTATCGGTATAAATTTGGAAGGCCCGTTTTTAAATCCGAAAAAAGCCGGTATACATCCGCCTGAAATATTGTTGAAACCGACTGTTAAAAATTTAGAAAAACTGAATCTTGATGACGTTAAGATGATTACGATAGCTCCGGAATTGGATAAAGATTTTGCTGCTACCGAATATCTCAATAAAAGAGGCATAATTACGTCTGCGGGACATTCTTCCGCAACCGCAGAACAAGTAAGAAATTCAGGTGTAAAGCAAGTTACCCATCTTTTTAATGCAATGAGTCCGTTTCATCATCGTATTCCGAGTATCGCAAATGAAGGTTTATTGAATGACAGAATATATGCAGAAGTTAACACAGCTCCGGAATTGTTATCACCTGAAACCGTAAACCTTATTATGAAGGTAAAACCCAAAGACAGGATAATATTAATATCAGATGCTCTAAGAGGTGCTAATATAGATGGAGATTCTTTTGTTATGGGCGGAAAGAAAATTTATATAGATGAAAATGGTATAGCAAAAGATAAAGACGGTATTTTAGCCGGAAGTATAAAATTTATGGGGCAAATTGCAAAGCAGCTTGTTGACTCTACCAAAATGACATTTGCCGATTTTATTCGGTTTGCCAGCACTAATCCGTCTGTTAATTTAGATGTTGAGAAAGGGTATAAATTAGAGATGAATTCATACCCAAACGTAACAATATGGGATAAAGATACTCTTAAGCCGATTAATACCTTCATAAGTAATGCTTAATCTTTACCAAAAGTTACTAAATAAAAATTAACATACGTTAAAAATAAAATACGAGCGTGATAAGATTAAAATATGAGTAACAGACCGTACGTACCGCTGCACGTCCATAGTGAATATTCCCTTTTGGATGGTGCAATAAGAATTTCAGATTTGGTAAATTTTGCCAAAGAAAATGACATGCCTGCAGTTGCCCTTACAGATCACGGCGTAATGTATGGTGATATGGAGTTATATACAACCGCAAAAGAAAACGGGGTAAAACCAATTTTAGGTTGTGAATTCTATGTTCATGACGGTGATTTGGAAGAAAAAAACAAGCTCCATAATCCTTGTTATCACTTAGTTTTGCTTGCAAAAAATAAAGAAGGTTATCAAAATCTTATAAAATTAACTTCTACTGCATGGTGTAAAGGAAGATATGTTCATCCGAGAATTAATTGGGATTTATTACAAGAACATCACGAGGGGTTAATTTGTCTATCTGCCTGCTTGGGCGGTGAGGTTTTGCAAAACCTTTTAAAGGGAGATAAAGAAAAAGCGTATGCGGTTGCAAGACAATACAAGGAATTGTTTGGAGAAGATTATTATATTGAGCTGCAAGATCACGGATTGGATGAGCAAAAAAGGACTAATCCTGAGTTAATGCAAATTGCAAAAGAGCTTGGTATAAAAATGGTTATTACTAATGACTCCCATTATTTGAGAAGAGAAGATGCCGATATGCATGATACTCTTTTATGTATGCAAACAAATAGTGATAAGGATGATCCTAATCGTTTTCATTTCCCTAACAATGAGTTTTACGTGAAGACTGCGGAGCAGCTCAGAGATTCCTTTAAGTGGATGGATTCGGATACTTTCGATGAGTGTATAAAAAATACTGTTGATATTGCTGAAAAATGCCATTTGATAATTGAACTGGGAAAAAGCCCGTTGCCTGATTATAAAGTTCCCGCAGGTCATACATTAGAGTCTTATTTTGAATATCTGGTGTTTGAAGGATTAAAGAAGCGTTACGGTGAGGTTACGGATGCCTTAAAAGAGCGTGCCGATTATGAAATCGGGGTAATTGAGCAGATGGGATTTGCCGCATATTTCTTGATTACTTGGGATTTTATACACTTTGCAAAAACGAACGGTATACCTGTAGGACCGGGTAGAGGTTCTGCTGCCGGTTCAATCGTTGCTTATGCACTGGAGATTACAGATTTAGATCCTATTAAGCATAAACTGTTGTTTGAAAGATTTTTAAATCCTGAACGTTTTACAATGCCTGATATAGATATAGACTTTTGCATTGAACGAAGAGGGGAAGTAATTGATTATGTTACTAAAAAGTACGGGGAAGATAAAGTCTGCCAGATTATAACATTTGGAACTTATGCGGCAAAGGCTGCTTTTAAAGGTATTGCAAGAATTCTGAAAGTTCCGTTTTCGGAAAGTAACAGGCTTGCAGGACTTATTGATCCTGCAATTGAACTTGCGTTAAGTATTGATGATAAAGCAAAGACATTAAAAAAAGCAATGCAGTATGAAGGCTCTGAATTGAGAACTTTGTATGATGAAGATGCCCAAATCCCGGTAGGAGATCCTATGGAAGGCAAGACTGTCGGAATGAAGAAGATTATTGATCTTGCTGTCGGAATAGAGGGAATCAAGAATAACACCGGAACGCATGCTGCGGGTGTTATTATTGCTCCAAAACCTTTAGATGAAATCTTGCCGGTTCAACCGTCAAAGGATGGAATTATTCAGACCGGTTATCCGCCGCATGATGTTACGGAAGTTTTAAGTCTTTTAAAGATGGACTTTTTAGGTTTGCGTAATATTACGACAATATACAAAACAGTCGATATGATAAAGGAACAGCAAGGTATTGATGTCGATATCAATAACATTCCGCTTGATGATAAGGATGTTTATGACATGCTTATGACTGGTGATACTGATGGGGTATTTCAGCTTGAATCTCAGGGGATGAAAAATCTTGTAAAGAAATTGAAGCCGGACGTTTTTGAAGATTTAGGCGCTCTTGTTGCACTGTTCCGTCCGGGGCCGCTTGATTCAGGTATGGTAGACGATTTTGTTGAGAGAAAACATGGACGTCAGGCTATTACTTATGCACATCCTTTATTGGAACCTGTATTAAAAGACACATACGGTACAATTGTATATCAAGAACAGATTATGCAAGTGTTTCAGGTCTTGGCTGATTATACACTCGGACAAGCTGATATGGTTCGTCGTATGATGGGTAAGAAAAAAGTCGATGAAATGGAAAAACAAAAAGGTAAATTCATCGAACGTTCTGCTCAGCACGGTATGACTTCTGACGATGCTACGGCGTTATTCAATCAGATACTTTCGTTTGCTTCGTACTGCTTTAATCGAAGCCATTCCGCTGCGTATGCATTTGTTGCTTATCAGACGGCATATTTAAAATGTCATTATCCTGTTGAATATCTTTCAGCGTTATTATCAAGTGTTGCCGGTGAGCAGGAAAAAACTCAATTATATATGGAAGTGGCTCAAAAACGCGGTATAAAAATTCTTCCGCCTGACATAAACCATTCACTTGCTACATTTGCTCCTGATGAGGGCAATATAAGATTTGGGCTTGCCTCAATTAAACAGGTTGGCGAAGGTGTAATTGAAGAAATTATAAAAGAAAGAAATGCAAACGGACCGTTTAAGTCAATATATGATTATGTAAAACGTTTGGATACGAAATGTTCTAATAAGAAGACGCTTGAGGGATTAATAAAGGCAGGAGCTTTTTCTGCGATAGAAAAAAGTCGAAAGCAACTTTGGGATAATATTGAATACATAACGGCGACGGCTTCTAAGGAAGCTAAACAGAAAGAATCAGGACAGACAAGTTTATTTGATATGCTTGGAGATACTGCAGCTATTGAGGATGCAAAATTTCAGCTGGCAGGTTCTGATGAAGAATATGAGCAAAGGCAAATCCAAATATTTGAAAAAGAGTTTTTAGGCTTTTATGTAACAAGCCATCCGCTTGCTACAATAAGAGATAAATTGCCGTTTTTAATGACTCATAAAATCTCAGAACTGAATAATCTTGAAAATGATAAGGTAGTTACTGTATGCGGTTTGATTACGTCTACCAAGCAAATACCGACAAAAAAAGATCCTACAAAGTTTATTCGATTTATTACGGTTGAAGATTTGACCGGCAAGGCGGAATGTCTGGCATTTAACAGTACTATTGCTGAGTACGGCGAACAATTACAAAATGAACAGAGAGTTATTATTTCCGGTAAAATTAGTCGTAGAGGGGATACGGAAGATCAGGCTCCGACAATACTTATTGATAATGTAAAATCAGTTGATAATTCAAATATATTTACATTGAAATTGAAAAACGATTTTAAATTTGAAGAATTGGTATTTTTAAAGGATAAGTTGTGTGAACATAAGGGTTCCGATCCTGTAATGTTAAAGGTTGATGATGACGGTTTAGAGACAAAAATTTTGACTGCATC
>ONTD01000111.1 GCA_900320675.1 uncultured bacterium | reverse complement strand
TACGCCAGCTGGGAACGAGAATTTCCCAAAAGTTCTAATGCTTCTTTGCCTATATCCGATTCGGGAGCTGATAAAAATACAGGTATCAAGATGTTTGCCAGTGCATCTTCTTTGTAATCATCGGCCAATGATTTTACAAGGATTGTCCTGTCTTTTGAATCCACTGATGCAAGAAAATCCAAAAAATCAATTTGGACTTCAGGGTTGATAATAGCCGCTTCCAGTAATTTTTTTGTATCGTTATCAACCAGATCAACATCATCTGTAACAACATCGGAAAAGTCTTCGTATTTCCAATCAGTTTCAAGTTCCCTCAGGTAACTCAGTACGATAATTTTTACTTCACTTGAGGTCATGTTGTTTTTTAAAACAGACCAAAGCTGTTCAATAAGACGTGCTTTAGGTACATATCTTTGAAGTAAAAATCTCGTTATACGCTCTTTTGACGTGTTGGTATGCAGCAGTTCTTTAAATAATATTTTTTCGATTGTCTGAGTGTCAGCCTGTTCGTCGAGGCGTTTTACTCTTTGCGACAAAATAACCGGATTACTTTCATCCTGGCAATCTTCAATAATACCCAATATTTCTGCTTTAATTTCAAAAGGATTAAGAAGCATAACTTATTTTCTAGCCTTTCCCCAAAAGGCGTCAAGGATTTGCTGAGCTTCTGCTGACGGCATTCTGTCATTAAGTATCAGATATTGTACAGCTATCATTGCACATTCAGAGCAAATGTTGACTCCGGGACCTTTTACCATTTTCAATACTTGAGTGTTCGGACGTTTGCAAAAACTGCAATAGACTAAATCTTCTTTATCCTCAGACTCTGCCGAATTTGCTTCACTGTGGTGTTTTTCTCTTTTTGCCCCCAGTTTTACCACTTTATCTTCTGACATATATTATCTCCTTATAAACGACAAATGCCCTTAACCATTTTGATTATAACATAAAATATTTTTTTGAAAACCTATTAATATTCGTAACCAAATATTACACGATTGACTTATGGGTAAATATGTTGTATTATCCAATTAATCTTGAGAGTTAAATGAGGTTTATTTATATATGAAGAAAGCTTTTCTATTGGTTTGTGTACTTACAATTTCCGTTATTACAACGGCTTGTATTAATAATTTTGCGGTTCAGGAATTGAACAATAAAGCGATGACATTTATGGAACAAGGCAATTATGAAGAGGCAATTGAAAGATTAAAATCCAGTGTAGATTTGGATGATTCTGTATTTGAATCGCATTATAATCTTGCGGTTGCTTATACTAAGGCTGAGGATTACGCAAATGCAATGAAATCATATCAAAAAGCAATATCTTTAAAACCGGAATTTGCAGATAGCTATTATTCGTTAGCGGTGGCAGAAGAGAATTTGGCAACTGATATTAAAGCAGGTTTGCTCGTAATTGATGATAACGGAGATTTGCAAAAGGTCGAACAACGAAATGACGTCGATGAAATGTTTGGTTCTGACGCTATCTTGACTGATGCCGAGAAAATATATATTAATAATTTGTTAAATGATGCTGTTAAAAATTATAATTTATACTTGTCAAAGGCAGCAAATACGGAAGATGCGGATGAGGTAAAAACCCATATAACTGAAATCGAAGCTCGTATTGCCGGTGAAGATAAGCCGAAATCTGAACAATCTGAACCTCAAAAAGAACCGGAAGCTCCGGCTGAAGAGTAGGTATGGTTTTTAAATCTCCGGGTGATGTATTATTTAATATATGTTCAATGCCGGTTTATACTTACGGTGTGATAATTGCTTTTTCATGCTTTGTTGGTGTGCTTGTGTCTTATGCTGTTTATAAACACTATAATCCGGATGAACAATACGAGAGAGTTTGGGATTTCGCTGCGTGGCTTTTGATTTTTGGAATTATTGGCGCAAGGTTATATTATTGTGCTTTAAATCCGGTGTATTATTCTCAAAATCCGTTAGCGGTTCTGAATTTTAGGGAAGGCGGATTATCAATACACGGCGGGATAATCTTTGGAATTTTGGTGTTAATTTATTTCGGTATAAGGTATAAACTTGGAGTTTTTAAACTTCTTGATGCCTTTGCTTGCGGAACGGTGCTTGCTCAAAGTATAGGAAGATGGGGAAACTTTTTTAATTCAGAAGCTTTTGGTTTGCCTACGGAGTTGCCTTGGAAACTGTATATTCCGTTACAAAACAGACCGCCGGATTATATCGGGTTCTCATATTTTCATCCGACATTTTTGTATGAAAGCATATTGGATATTTTTATATTTTTTATGCTCTTGTATTTGATGAAGTATTTTGCAAAACGAATAAATGGAGTCGTATTTTTTTCTTACCTTGTAATGTATTCGGTTGTTAGATTTTTTATTGAAGGGTTGAGGATTGATAGTGCCTTGAATATTTCAGGAGTTCCTATTGCTCGAATTATATCATTATGTCTGTTTGCTGTTGGGGTATGCGGTTTGATTTTCCTGTTTGTAAAAAAAGAATATCGGACTAGGTAAAATTTTGCTTGCGGTAAAATATCCTTTTGTGTATAATTTGTATATAGGTTATGTTTAATAGGAGTAGAAAATATGTCAATTGATGATGCGTTGGTAATGATTCTTGCCGGTGGTGAAGGTAAGAGATTGTTGCCGTTGACAAAAGACAGAGCGAAGCCGGCGGTTCCTTTTGGCGGCAGATATAGGATTGTTGATTTCGTTTTGAATAATTTTATTAATTCGGGATTTTTTAAGATAAAAGTGCTGACTCAGTATAAATCAGATTCTTTAAACAAGCATATTACGCGAGGCTGGGCTTTATCTCCGTTTTTAAATCAGTATGTTGATTTGGCTCCTGCTCAGATGAGAACAGGGCAAGATTGGTATAAGGGTACGGCTGACGCTATTTATCAAAACATATTTCATATAACCGATGAAGATCCGGATTATGTTTGCATTTTTGGGGGAGACCATATATACAAGATGGATGTTACCCAGATGTTAAATTTCCATAAATTAAAAAATGCAGCTCTTACAATTTCTGCTATACCTATACCTATTGAAGAGGCTTCTGAATTCGGTATTATTGAAGTTGACGATAATTGGAAATTAATAAATTTTGTCGAAAAACCGCAGTACAAACCAAAATCAATACCGGGAAATCCTGATATGTGCTTAGCGTCTATGGGAAATTATATTTTTGATAAGGACGTATTACTGGATGCACTTGAAAGAGATTCTAAGATAGAGTCATCAAATCATGATTTTGGGAAAAATGTAATACCTATGTTGTTAATGGAAGGCAAACCGATTTATATATATAATTTTGCTGAAAATACTTTTCCGGGGATTACTGATGCAGAAAAGGGATATTGGAGAGATGTAGGAAGTATTGATGCATATTGGCAGGCAAATATGGATTTACTGTCTGCTACTCCTGAATTGAATTTATATTCAAAAGACTGGCCTTTGAGAACATTTAATTACAATTATCCTCCTGCAAAATTTATATGGCAGGAAGGAGATAGGGTTGGTATGGCTACTAACTCGATGGTATCGGAAGGCTGCATTGTTTCCGGCGGCAGTATTTCAAGATGTGTGCTTTCTCCGAAAGTTAGGATTAACAGTTATTCCCAGGTTTATGAAAGCATACTGATGGAAAATGTTGAGGTAGGGCGTTATTCAAAAATACGTCGGGCAATAATTGATAAAAACGTAATTATTCCGCCAAATACAAGAATTGGCTTTAACAGAGAAGAGGATGAGGCAAGAGGTTTTCATGTTTCAGTCGGTGGTGTTACCGTAGTGCCTAAAGGTTCTATATTGTAGCCTATAAGATTTATAAGTTTATATTTTATAAGCTATACCGTAGTCATTTTTTCCTGAAGCTGGTGTGCGGATTCTTCGTAACCTGTTCTGCCCATAAGAGCATAGGTATAATTCTTAGCCTGTTCAACCCCCGGCTGATTAAAGGCGTCAATATTGTATAATTCGCCTGCAATTGCGGTTTGAATTTCCATCATGTACAATAACTGTCCCAGATGGTATCCGTCAACCTTATCAAGAGTAATCGTAACGGTCGGACGTTTGTAGTCCGCAAGTGCAACTCTTGTGGAGTCAGCTTCTGCGTTAATTAATTGGTTTATGGTTTTTCCGCCTAAATATCCGATTCCGGTGTACTCAAATATATTTGGGATATCCATTTTTGTATCAAAATTTTTAACTCTTATAAAATTAATTATTTTATCATTTGGACCTTCGTTGTAGAGTTGAATTTGGGAGTGTTGGTCGGTAGCCCCAAGTGATTTAACCGGAGTTTGACCTATGCTCACGTCATTCCCTGATTTGTCCTTATTTTTACCCAATGATTCCGCCCAAAGTTGTACATACCAATCTGCCACATATTTAAGTCTGCTTGAGTATGGCATCATAACCGATATATGTTTTCCTTTTTCTGTATCTAAAAGGTAATGAATAAGCGCGTTTTGAGCAGCTATATTTTCGTGTATGTCGGTATTCTTAAGAGCTAAATCCATGTCTTTAATGCCGTTAATTATTGAATCAATGTCTATTCCGACAAGTGCCAGAGGAAGTAATCCTACTGCAGAGAATACAGAAAATCTTCCGCCGACATCATCAGGTACCACAAATGTTTTATAGCCTTCCTGTTCTGCTATTTGTCTTAGAACCCCTGTTTTTTTGTCGGTAGTGGCGACTATATTATATCTGTAGTTGTCCTGCAATTCTTTTTCAAGACGATCTTTAATAATTAAAAATTGAGACATCGTCTCCGCTGTGGAGCCGGATTTTGTAATGACATTAACTAAAGTCTTACTTAAATCCAATACATCAAATAGTGCATTCATTGAATCCGGATCAATATTGTCCAAGAAAAATATTCTTGGGTATCCGTTTCGTTCTTCTTCGGATAATAAATTCCAATAAGGGTGTAATAATGCGTGAGCTAAAGCCATTCCGCCTAAAGCAGATCCCCCTATTCCAAGGACAAGTATGTTTTCAAATCTCCCTTGTACCATAGAGGCATACTCTTTGACATACCATAGCGTTTCTTCATTGTATCCCAAATTCATCCACTGTAACCACTGTCCGGGTTTATCTTTTCGCTTATTTAGGTCTGCGATAATTTCTTTGATTTTGTCCTGATAGTTGGTAAATTCCTGCTCCAAATTCAATCCGTTCTCTTCTCCGACTATCTTGGAATTTACATTTCGACAGTTCAGTTGAATCATTTATTATAACCCTCTCAATAACCTTATCCGTTAAAATAGCTGATTAGGAGTAGCTTTCAGCCTATATTTATTGTACTTGCTCAATGAGAAAATACAAGTAATATAGAGGCTATATTTTAATAATTATTTACAGAGGTAATTTTACGCAAAATTCAGTTTTAACATTTTCTTCACTTGTAACGGTTATTTCTCCGCCGTGTGCCAGAATAATTTGTTGAGATAAATATAATCCCAGTCCGGTTCCGATTTTTCTGAATTTTTTCGACGCGGAATAGTATTTGTTAAATATCAGCCCAAGCTCTTTTTGCGGTATTCCTTGCCCGTAATCAATTACCGAAATTGTGATAAATCCCGGGATTTCTCCGACTTTTATATCAATATCTTTTTTGGAATTACTGTGATAGATAGCGTTATTTATCAGATTTTTTATTACTCTTTCTAACTGCATTGGATCTGCAGTAACTTTTATGTTCCTTCCTTTGTCAAAATTCACTTTTATTCCGGCATCTTCCGTAATTGGTTTTGAATCTTCTATAATTTCATCTATAAACCCGTTGAGCAAGATGTTTTCTTTCCTTAATCTTATT
Organism: uncultured bacterium; assembly: GCA_900320675.1. Classification (GTDB taxonomy): domain Bacteria; phylum Cyanobacteriota; class Vampirovibrionia; order Gastranaerophilales; family Gastranaerophilaceae; genus UBA1221. Next base: position 59 of record ONTD01000111.1, on the reverse strand, counting down.
CCGCCGTCTTTGATTTTGTACGTTTCCAATACTATTTGTACAAGATTTAAAAGTTCTTT
>ONTD01000112.1 GCA_900320675.1 uncultured bacterium | reverse complement strand
TTGCCGGCATTTTCTGTTACACTCCTTTTAAAAGCTTCAATAGATTTCAGTATATTATTATATTCATCACGCATACCTGATACCTTTTGAATAGCGTCAGTAACTTGAGTGTTTTTATCATCTTTTGCCATATCGTTTAATTTTTTCTGCAAAGCTTCCGCAGCTTCCTTAATTGCTTCTAGTTGTTTTTTCTGTTCATCATTTAAGTTTTCAGAATCAACATATTTAGCTGCGCTTGCAACAAGATTATTAACATCACCCTTTAAACTTGAATATCTAATCATTAAAAATGCTTTATCAGCATCATTTCTGCTTTGCTGAACAATTTGAGCCTGTTCAGCCTGAGCCTGCATTACATTGTTGTTAGCTCTCATTGGAGGCATATAATAAGGATTTGTGATAAGAGCATTAGTATCAACTGCTTCTTGGTATGACATATTTCCTTCTAATACTCCTACCCCGCCCAACGGTGAATAATAAGCATACGGATAAAATATGCTTGGCAACGCTGCAGTACGAGACTCAATCGCCGCTTTTGCATACGGAGATGTTACAGGAGGCATTGCATTCATTCCGCAACCGCTCATACATCCGTATAACATCGGAAACATTGTACCTATATTACATAAAGGCCACATTTTTCATTTCTCCTTTTCTTTTCCCCGTAAGTTTCTTAATTTCCCCTTACATTTATATAAAGTTTTTTACTCGTTCATAATTGCCATGCAAGATATATTTCCCTTAACAAATCTTAACAAACCGTTTAATACTCTGTTCGTCCGAATATTTTTACAAATCAGAAAAAGTATGATACAATTGGCATATGGATTATAAAGAATTTAACGATAAGGAAAGAGCATATTATAAGCAGGACTTTTCCTGTATAGATATGCTGCTTAGAAGAATAAGAAACGCTTTTATACATAACGTTACTGTTAAAATGACAAACCTAAACTTTAATGGGGTTTGGGATTTTAATTCAAAAACAAATTTTACATATATCACATTGTTTCAAGCCGGTAAAAAACCGCTAAGATACGGAAGTATCCGCTCAACAATGGAAGATACCATTAATCGCTGCATATCTAAAATCAGTGCAAGCGAAAGATTTAAAGAATTTGATATTGATAATCCGGAAAAATGTCGTATTCTTCTTGAATTTACAATAGATAAAAAATTGACGGATTTAAAACATCTGCAAGGTGAAAAATTCACCGAACACAGATTTGAACCGGGAATTACCGGTTTGGAATTAAAGAATGTATTTTCCGGTATTCCGATATTTTATATGCCAACAGACGCCGTTGTAAACAGTCAAATGTCATTAAATCAAGCACTAATTACAATGATTAAAAAAACACCTATCGGCAAGATGACAAATAGCAACCCTGAAAGAATAAAATTACTCTCTGAATCTGATGATTATGAAATGTATATATTTAGGAGCCGTGCATTTGTAACGTTTCACGACAAGACTATCCCTATATACAGGGGAAACATCCTATATCCGGAATTCAATTATGACATCTTATTAATGCAGTTTATAAAAACTTCCGATTGGCTTGTAGAAAATATGTATGAAGACGGAAGATTTTTGTATTACTACGATTGTGCGGAAGATAACTTCAAAGACCACGAACACCCTAACAGGAAAGAAGATAACCTGTATTACAATGATTTAAGACACTGTGGCGGAGCAATTACTCTTTTAAAAGCATATCTTCAAACACACAACGAAAAATACCTCAGTGCTGCAAGAAAAGCAATTAACTTTACAGTCTCAATATCAGAAGAACAGGATTGGGAAGGTGAAAAAGCATATTACGCTTTTTATAACAGAAAAGCTAAACTCGGAGGCACCGGACTTGCATTAATTATGATGATGCAATATAGGATAATTACCGGAGATAAAACTTTTGATAAGTACATAAAAGGATATGCAAGGCACCTTATGAGCAGGATGTGCCCGAGCGGAGAATTTATGGGGTACTACATTCACCCGCTATATCATAACGGAGAACCTTTGCTTGAAATGACAGATGAAGAGAGAAAAGCAACTTTCTCTTTCTATTATCCGGGAGAAGCTCTATTAGGGTTAGGTCTGTTTATGAATCATTTTGAGGATGATGAAAATCTTGTCGCACAGGTACGAACAAAATCAAAAATTGCACTTGATTGGATTGTAAATGAAAGACCAAAAATGTATGCGGATTTATTTACCGCACTACCTTCCGATGCTTGGTTAATGCAGGCAATAGACGAGTTTGCAAATGACGAAGAATTTCGAAAAGAAGATTACCTTAACTTTGTGTATACAGATGCCCAAAGTATGATGGATAGAATGTATCTTGAAGACGAAGCTCCTTATATTGATTATGCAGGAGGATTTTATTACGAATTCGGAGATCATTACTATCCTGACGGTGCGCGTTCTGAGGGACTTGTTTCCGCATATTACCTTGCTAAAAAAATGGGAAAAGAAGATTTTGCAAACAAAGTGTTGGCTGCTTGCAAACTTGCCGCAAAATGTCAATTTTCATTGTTTAACTGCGAAGAATACACCTTCTCCCACAAAAATCCTAAGCGTTCAGAGAACGGCATTCGATTTAAGAATACAAGACAATGGGTTAGGGTAGATTCAGTTCAACACGTTGCATGTTTCTTTATAAGATTGTATTGGACAGAAAATAAACCGGCTTAATTAACTTAAAAAAGCTTTATATTTGATTGAAAAAACAGGTATTATAGGTTAAAATCACCTTGTTAAGTCAGGGTTAATAAGGGTTAAATCACTTGGAAAAGGGTTATTATGAGTGATATTCAAAAGAGAATTTTAATAGTAGACGATGATGACGAGATTAGAGAATTATTGGAATTTGACGTTTCGCAAAGCGGATATTTTGTAGACACAGCTTCTAACGGATTAGAGGGACTTAATAAGGCACTTAATAATACGTACGATTTAATTTTGCTTGATGTCATGATGCCTAAAATGAACGGCTTTGACGTTTGTAAAAATATCCGGCAAGCAAAACTTGCCATTCCTATTTTAATGCTCACCGCAAAGGGAACTATTGATGACAAAACCGAAGGTTTTGACTGCGGAGCAGACGATTATTTAGTGAAACCCTTTGATATACAGGAAGTCCTTTTGAGAATACGAGTTTTATTAAGAAGAAATCAGGTCGAAACTCCGACGGCACTGTCCGGAGAAGTGTTGAAAGTTGGCGACATTGAGATTTTTCCTGAGACTCTTGAATGTACAATTGTTAATAAAAAAACAAAATTAACTCCGACTGAATTTGAAATTTTGTACAGCTTGATGCAGCATTTTAATAATCCTGTTACTTTAGCAACACTACTGGATGAAGTCTGGGGATATGACAGCAATGAAGATGTTCGAATGTTAAGAGTTCATGTGGGCGGATTGAGAAATAAAATTGAACCTGATTCCAAAAAACCAAAATATCTTCACACCGTTACAAATGTCGGATATAAATTAACCCCATTTGCGGAGAATTAGTATATGGCAATATTTCATTTCAAACGGTTAAAAATTATTGAACAAATAGCAATTGTTGTGTGTTTTGCGGTTATTATACCGCTTACTGTCTGCGGATTTATTATCAGCAACGTTAACCAACAGGCTATACGTTCACAATTAAGAGAAACAGCTATCCTTACTGCAAATATGGTTTCCGACGAAATTGATTTTTTCTCAAGCACCATGAATACAAGTCTTGCACAAGTTTCAGATTCCTTGAAATATATATCAAATTCTTCCGAGAGACAACGCTATCTTAATAATGTAGCTAAAAACTTTGACAATTGCGAAAAAATAGAAATTGTTAAAACAAAATATGAATATGAAAAAATTCACGAACAAAATAAAATTGATAAAAAAGTTACTATATCAACAAGCTTGAGTACCGGAGAATTGCTTGTCGCAACATACACACTTAGCGGACTAAGAGATGAGGTTTTTCATTCTCTCCAAAATGACCAGCGTCAGATTTATGTTATGACAAATGACGGAGCTCTCATAACAGGTCATAACTACACGGATTCCGTATTCAAAGAAACATTATCCCTAATGCCGGAAAATTTGAAAGAAGAAGAACCGGTAATTTTCGGAGATGTTAAAAATCAACCTATTGTCTATTTAAAAAAACTTAATCCGCCGATTACTATTATAGTTAATACCACGGAAAAACTTACTGATAAATTAATTAATAAAAACAGAGCTAAAATTATATGGTCTATATTACTTGCCACTATGATTATCATATTAATAGTAGCACTTTACACATATTACCTCTACATCAATATAAGACAGCTGTTTAAAGGAATAATTGCCATATCAAAAGGTAACTACGAACGCCAAATAAGACTGCTGACAACTGCATTCACACCGCATGAAATTGTTTTTCTTGCGTTTGAATTTAATCGTATGGCAGGAGAAATTCATAAATCCTACTTGCAGCTTAAACAAAATAATATCGAGCTGAAAGAGTTGAACGAATTTCGCTCAAACCTTATTGACACAGTAAGCCATGAACTCAGGACACCTCTAACCAGTATTCAAGGTTACACCTCAAGGCTTATGAGACAGGATATAAAAATTGATGAAGAAACAAAACAAAAATCTCTCAGGGTTATAAGGGATCAGTCCGAAAGATTAAAAAGATTAATTGAGGATTTGCTTACCATACCTGATATAGAAGGTATGAGAATCAGAACTAACGTAGAATCTGTCTGGCTGCCTGAGGTAATGGAAACCGCAAAACTTCTGTCAAAAAATAAAGATAAAAAAGAAATAATTATAAATATTGATGAAAATTTCCCGAATGTTATAGGCGACAAAAACAGACTGGAACAAGTTTTTGTCAATCTTATAGAAAATGCCGCAAAATACGCTTATCCCGAAACATCAATAATTGTAGACTGCGTTGTTCAAGATGATTATGCAAAAATATACGTCAAAAACAAATGCGACGTAATCCCAAATGATAAATTAAATTCATTATTTGAAAAGTTTATCAGATTAGATAACAATACAACAAGAACAACAAGAGGTACCGGTCTCGGATTGTTTATCGTAAAAGGACTGATTGATGCAATGCACGGAAATATAACTCTTTATTCAGATGAAGAATGGGGATTTAAAGTTGAAATCCAACTTAAACTTGTTAAAGACGAGGAACTGTTGTCATGATGGAGCTTGCCATTGAAGAGGCGCTCAAATCCGGTTCGGATATTCCGGTAGGTGCAGTTATTGTAAAAGACGGCAAAATTATATCTTCAAGCTGTAATAAAAGAGAAAAATATTCTGATATAACCGCTCACGCAGAAATCCTTGCAATTAAAGAAGCTGAAAAAGTTATTGATAATTGGAGACTTGACGGATGCGAAATGTATGTTACTCTTGAGCCTTGTCCGATGTGTGCATGGGCAATTATACAGTCAAGAATTAGTACCGTATATTTCGGAAGCTATGATATAAACTATGGTGCTTTCGGCTCAAAACTTGATTTAAGATCACTTGTTAATTCAAAACTCAAAGTCTACGGTGGTATTAAGGAAGATGAATGCAACAAATTATTGGAAAATTATTTTAACAAAATCCGCAGCAAAAACTAAACTTCTAAGATTTTATAAATTTCTTCAAGCCTTTCCGGATTATGCAAGTACCACCACCCAATAAGCGTTTCAAATGCAGTAGCAAGCCTATATTCTGTCTGTATTTGCCTTCTGCCAATCGGTATAGGAAGATTTCTCCCCCTACGAGAAATATTCATCTCATCATCCGACAAAATACTTTCAATTTTATGCAAACAATCCGCTTGATACGAAGCTTTCACTTTTTCTGTAGTCAATTTATGAAGATTACGGGCATTATTTGTCATTCTGATTGTATTTGAACGAATTTTTAATTCCCACACCGCATCGCCTATATATGCATAATTTTTGAGATTCATTTCTTCCATAAAGAAATTTTAACATAAAAGTTTTTATTCTTAGTCAATAATATGATTTTTCATAGCCCTATATACGGCGTTGGTTCTGTTTGGAGCTTCTAATTTTCTAAATATTTTTTTTAAATGTGCTTTTACTGTGTGAGGACTTATGTATAAAATCTTTGCAATATCCGGATTGTCCAATCCTTGAGCAGCAAGCGTAAGAACTCGTTTCTCTCTGATTGATAATCTTCCTTTTCCTCTTGCCATAAATAATTTTGATTTAATACTGTTACTGCGAATTAATTCTGTACTTTTCATTTTCTCTCTCCCATTAATATCTTAATTATATATTTAATATGCAACACAGATACAGTAAAAATAGATAATAAAAATCCGATTACCAAACGGCAATATTTATTAAATGTCAAAAAACATTGACTAACGGTAAATTTCAAGTGCTGATAAATCCTTAAATATATAAATTAAAAATAGCCAAAAGGCTATTAATTTTTGTAAAGCCTAATAATCTATGTAAAATAATGTAACAAATTTAACTAAAAAACTAAAGTTTTTCTGCAAAACAACCGATATAAATTTTGTACTTAGTTTACAGAGGAGTGTGTTATGGAAGAAAAAAGAATTCTTGATACAGATGAAATGATGGTAGATTATGCTGAAATGACCAGCTTTGACTTTAATTCAATGAATTATAAACAAATGAAAGAGTTGGAAGAAATTACCGATACGGAATATGATGAAAAACTTGTACCGTTTAAATACGGCAAATTCGACTTAGTAGATTTATTTCACTCATTTATCACACAAAAAGAACATTAAAAATAGAGGATAGTTGATTATGGATATGAAAGAATTATTTGCAAACGGATGTTTCACCCCTGAATGGACAGAGGCAGAGGAACAAGAAAAACCCGCTTATGAAATCCGACATAAAGAATTAGATGTTTTATTAAATGAATTAGCAGAAATAAAAGAAAATATTGAACAACTTCAAGCAAAAAGTTGGTATTTAGACAGACTAAGGCAATACCATGAACATGGTTTTGCGGATACATAACCTTCTGTTAAGAAACGACTACCGAGATTTGGGATAGTATAGCTACGTAGTAATATTTAATCGCCTGATGTTATCAGGCGATTTTTGTATAATTTATATATTAAATTTACTATTCTCATTTAAGTTTTACTTACCCCGCCATGTAAAATCTCTGCGGCGGCGCCGGTAGTAACTCCCTCAGATACTTTGGCAGGGGTGTCGATTTTCACATCGGACTTACTGTTTTTGGTGTTAGAGTGTTTGCCGGTAATCCTTCCTATATAATTGCACGGCACTTCCATCCGCAACGTTATCCCTTTTGAATATTTTCGCAAGTCTTGATTCTCCCAACAAGTAACGTGCATTATTATGCAAGCTACAAGCTATTTTAAGGGTTGAAAATTGTGAATAAATGGGTTATAATGTTATTGGTGTTTATTTCTAATTTTTGTTGATTGGAGATATCCCGTTATTAGATAGTTCCGTTCCAACCCTACTCGGTTGAGTTTCGGAACTATCTTTTAATTTTGACATATAGTATTTTTTGCCATCATTTCTTTCTGCTATTAAAAATTCCTGTCCGTCTTTTTCTAACTTATGAAATTTTATAATTCCGTCTTTACGTGGATGATTTGGCAATTCTTCCCCCAAATATTTTGCATTTCTGAATAT
>ONTD01000113.1 GCA_900320675.1 uncultured bacterium | reverse complement strand
TGTATGATGTTGCAGACGTGGGCTTTTGCGGTATGCTCAGAGATTGTTAATTCTTGAGCTATTTCGTTATTAGATTTTCCGTCTACAACGAGTTTTAGAACTTCATACTCTCTTTGAGTCAAATTTGCGTGCTGCTCTTTGAACATTGATCTTGAAATTTGTCTTGGCGGAATTATTCCGCAATTTTTATCTCTTAATATTGGTACAACTTTTGGATCAAGCCACATGGCGCCTTCTTTTACCGTTTTTATAATCATTTTTAGGATTTCTATGTTGATATCTTTCATTGCATAAGCCCTGGCTCCGGCTTGAAGCGAATCTTGTACTTCTTGCTCTGATATATGTGAAGTCAACATTATTATTGCTGCATTTTGATTTATTTCTAAGATTTTTTTTGTAGCTTCTATCCCGTTTATATCCGGAAGTCCGATATCCATAAGCACAACATCAGGGTGTGCTATTTTGTAATTTTCGATTGCCTCTTTTCCTGATTCGGCTTCTGAAACTATTTCAATGTCTTTATGTTCTTCAAATAGAGATTTCAGACCTACTCGCATCAACTTATGGTCTTCAACTAGCAGAACTCTTACGGGTGATGTTTCCATATAATCCTCCTCATATTTTTTATAAATCTTTTGAGGAAAATTTTTATCGGTTTTAACTTTATCACTTTCGGTTAATATTGTAATATTTATAAGTTGATTTATAATCAGGTGAAATATTAAAATATTTTTGTAAAATCATATTACAAATGTCTTACAACAGGATTTGTAATTTGATCTGCTAAGTTATCAGCACCTTCAAATTTTCTTGCCCGAATAAGTTGTGCAGCTAAGTTGTAATCATATTCAACTTCTCTGTGTTCTACAGTGAAGGAGCCGTTGTTAAAATCGAATATTGCATAATTAGCTTTCGGAATACCTGTCATAGGTCTGCCTACACTGCCAACATTTACTACAGTTTGTTTTGACAATGTTTGGTATCCGCAAGGTATATGTGTATGTCCGCATAAAATCAGATCAGAAGTTTCTCCGTCCAGCATTTCCTGAACCTGAGAGATTGGCATATTCGGAAGGATGTCTTCATTGATTTTTCTCGGGGAGCCGTGTACCATAAGAATTCCTACCCCTTCTATCATAAGTTCTTTTCTTTCAGGTAATCCTGCTAAAAACTCTTTTTTATCTTTGTCTATAATATCAACGTCATCTAATAAGGCATTTGCCATAACCGGAAAATCTTTTATCATTCTGTCGTACATTTTCAGGTTAAATTCGGCAATCATTTTGTCAGTGTTCCCTTGAATAATTGTCCAATTTTCGCATTTATTCATTATATAATCGATTACTTCGTTCGGTTGCGGTCCTGCCATAGCTAAATCGCCTAAGCATAAAACTCTTTCGCAGCCTTGCAATTGATAATCTGCCATTACGCTTTCTAATGCTTGCCAATTCCCGTGAATATCTGATATTACAGCAACTTTCATAATCTTATCTCTCCTTCTTTTTTTATGATATCATGAAATTATGATTAAAAGAAGAGTTTCAAAACAAATTTCAATAGGAAATGTAAAAATAGGAGGAGATGCTCCTATTAGTGTTCAGTCCATGTGTAATACTGATACTCGTGATATTGTATCTACATGCAGGCAAATTGAAGAGTTGGCAAATGCCGGTTGTGATATCGTTAGGCTGGCGGTTTTGAATAAGGATGCCGCTGCTGCGATAAAAGATATTGTTAAGAGGACATCAGTACCGCTGGTTGCAGATATTCATTTTGATTATCGTTTAGCGATAGATTGTATTAATAACGGGATTAGCGCTTTAAGAATTAACCCCGGTAACATAGGTAAACGTGAAAACGTAGAAAAAGTTGTAAAACTTGCAAAGCAACAAAATATCCCTATAAGAATAGGTGTTAATGCCGGTTCGTTGGAAAAAAATTTGATTGAAAAAGATATTCCTCTGTCTGAAAAAATGGTTGAGAGTGTTTTGGGACATATAAAAATTCTTGAAGATTTAGATTTTGATATGATAAAAGTTTCTCTAAAATCTTCTGATGTGTTGACAACTATTGAGGCATATCGCTCAATTGCGGAAAAAATTCCATATCCTTTGCACCTTGGAGTTACAGAAGCAGGTACAATGCGAGGCGGTTTAATTAAATCGTCTGTCGGACTTGGTACTTTGTTGGCGGAAGGTATAGGTGATACTATCAGAGTATCTTTAACCGAAAATCCTGTAGAAGAAGTGCGTGCGGGTATAGATATTTTAAAAAGTCTCGGGCTTAAACAGGGCGGAGTTAATTTTGTTTCCTGCCCGACTTGCGGAAGAACTCAAATCGGATTGATTGAGCTGGCTAAAAAAGTTGAAGAAAGATTTAAGGATTTGGATTTGCCTATCACTATTGCAACTATGGGCTGTGCGGTTAACGGACCTGGAGAAGCCAGACATGCCGATTTTGGAATTGCGGGTGGTATCGGAGAAGGTTATGTTTTTAAAAAAGGCGAAATAGTGGCAAAAGTTCCGGAAGCTCAACTTTTAGAAAAATTAGAAGAAGTTATAAAAAAATCATACGAATAGTACATTTTTTTTTATTGTTAACATTTTATAATACTATTGCAAGTATTATAAAAAAATGTTATTATAAAATAAAATAGAGGAATGTATACTATGAAGAAAATTTTATTAGTTGTTGGAATTTTGGTTTTGGCTGTGCCGGCTATTGCATCAGTTGGTGTTAAAGAATCGACATCCATTCCATATTTAGATAACTACGGATATTCTGACTCTATGAACAATTATGTTCAAATGCACAAGGCAAATAAAAACGGTCAGGCATATTATCCTAATAGTAAGTTTAGACCGGAATTGAAATATTACGGACATAACAATGTTTGGAATAGCATCGTAACAGGTACCAGAGCTGTATGGCACTATATGGATCCTGCTGAGGATGAACAAATTTTTGGTCAGAAAGATATTAAATTCTATAGTAATTCTCGCGATGCGCATTAACAGATGTTTGGTCAGCGGTTTAATATTGGTATTGGCTTGTGTTATGCCGCAATGCCAAAGTGTACTTCTGGCTCAAGAAGCAGAAGTTAATTCTGAGGCTTCTTTTGAAAATGTTTCAACTCAAACTCCGAATGAGGAAGGTAATTCTTCATCGGAGTTTGATGTTTCTGAGGAAGAAAATATCCCGCCGGATGCTCAAAGTGTTGAAGCGGAACCGCAAGAACTTGAACCTGTGGAAATTGAGGGGGCTGATTCGGAATCCATAAATACTCAGAGTAGTGAAATTGAAGAGAGTAATTCAAATTCGGAAGAAAATTCCTCGGAATATTCACTTGATATAATCCCCGATGAGGAATTGAATTTTGAGGCGGGAAAAGCTGAAGAAGGTGTTATTGATTCGGCAAAAGAAATTTTATCAAAATATGTTAAGCCGAAAATTAATAAAGAAAAAATAGAAAAAGAGGCTGATAATTATTTTTATATGGGACTTGAAAATCCGGATAAAACAACGAAAGATGCGTACCTTTCAATGGCACTTGAAAAGTATATGCTCCTTTTGAAATATGATTCCAAAAATCCGATACTTGCTACTCAAGTTGGTGCTATACACGATAATTTGGGGCATTCAAGTATTGCAAAAGAATATTTTAACAGAGCGGTTAACTTAGAAAATCTTAACCCTTTTGCCAATTTTTATTATGCGGAGTATTATTTTGTTAAGAAAGAATATAATAATGCTTTAAAACATTATCTGGTGGCATATAATAACGGTTACTCAAATTTATATGAAGTGAATTTAAAATTGGCAACCGTGTATGAAAAATTAGGTGATTTGGATAAAGCAAAATATTATTATCAAATTTCACAACACTTAAATCCTGAATTGGATGAGGGTATAAGTAAAAAAATACAAGTTTTAAATAAGGCATATTACAGTAAATCTGATTTTGAGAGATGATTTGCTGCGGAGTGTAGGAAATGAATATTAAAGGGATAGTATCAATAATTTTTATATTAATAATGGGATTGCCAATGTTGGCTGAGGATTACGTAAGCATGAACGTGCCGCCTCAAATGGAGCAGGGAGAAATATTGCTTTCTCAGTCCAGACGTCAGGTTGATTCGGTCAATCCTACTCCGTATTCAAATTATGCGGGCAGAGCATTTCCGGGAGCCAGAGGTTCAAACCAGTTGATTATATATAATCACAATTATGGGGAACGTACAGGTACAAACGAGTTTGGAACTGAAGCTATTGTTGAAGGTAATACCGTCGTAGAATTAGGCGGTGCTGATTCATTTATTCCGGAAAACGGTGCAGTTATCAGCGGACACGGTTCTGCTAAAAACTGGATTAATTCAAACATAAAAGTTGGTACAAGAGTATATTATGACGATTTAACAGGAGTGTTAACTACATATACGACTTCAAAAAGCTATATGTTTGAGGCTATGCAAAAAATAGATGAAGCTAATTCAATGATAGATTATTATAAATCAACCTATCGAGGATATGATTGGAAAGTTCCTACGGATTATATACGTGAAGCTCAAAATTATATGAGAAAAGGAGAGAAAAATCCTAATCAAATGCAGAAGTATTCCCAGCTTGCTATAGAATCTGCAGGGCTGGCGATGAAGAGCGTGCTGCCTTTTAGGACTAATGAATTTAAAGGGGTTTGGCTTCGCCCGACTGAAACAACTCAATCGCAGATAGCATCATCTGTACAAAAAATTAAGCAGGCAGGCATTGATAATATTTTTATAGAAACTTATTTTCACGGACGTACTATTTTCCCTAGTAAAACCATGGAAGAATATGGATTTGTTACCCAGAATGAAAAATTTATCGGCATCGATCCATTGAAAGTTTGGGTTAGCGAAGCGCATAAAAATGGAATGAAAGTTCATATTTGGTTTGAAACATTCTATGTAGGGAATATGGTGCCGACTTCTCATCAGAGGAATATACTGGCAGTGAAACCGGAGTGGGGAAATAAAACTTTATCAGGGTATACTTCTTTTGGAGCAACCCCTTCGGTGTCCGAGCATAACGGATATTTTATAGATCCCGCAAATCCGGAAGTTCAAGATTTTTTGGAAAAATTAATTACGGAAATTATAACTACATACAAGCCTGACGGAATAAATCTTGATTACATTCGTTACCCACAATCTATATCCAATACTCCTGCCGGTAACTGGGGTTATACTGATTATGCAAGAAAAGTATTTTCGGAACAGTATGGCGTGGATCCTGTTACTCTTAAAACGGCGGATTCTCTTTGGTACAATTGGAATCAATTCAGAAGACAACAGGTTAATAATTTTGTTCGCAGAATAGGTAATTTAACAAGACAAAATAATGTATATTTGAGTGCGGTTATTTTTCCGGATAAAAGCGTAGCTTATACCCGTAAACTCCAAGATTGGGCGTCTTGGTCTCAAAATCACTATGTTAACGGGTTTACACCTTTGTTTTTGACATGTGATAATAAAACCTTAAATGCTCAAGTTTCTACGGTAAAAAATTATAAAGAACCTGAAACAGATTTGTTCGCCGGATTGTTTGTAACTTTTATGGGCGGGAGTGAAGAAGACTTAATAAAACAAATTCACGAGTCAAGAAAACTTGATACAAACGGAGTTATATTGTTTGACTTTGCTCATTTGGATGATAAATACATAAAAGCATTGTCCGCAAGGGTATTTTCTTCTGACGGAAAAACAAATTTAAAAAAAAACGGTTTGGGCGAAAATACAAGCCCGCTAAATTACGAAAAGCCGATTGAATTAACGGAAGAACAGAAACTTCGTAATGTTCAAAACAGCAGATTTATTATCCACAAATATGATCCAAAAGCCGGCAGTCTTCAAAAAAAAGGCGGTAATTCTTCTGTTGTTCCGGTTCAAAGAAAATATTAATATACTATTGCCTTAGCATAAAGTTTAGTCTATAATCTGTGTATGGTTACGTTTAAACAATATTTTAGGCAATCTGTTACCTGTAAAATATTCAGGGCTTTTTATAAGCAATTTGTAGATTTTATTGCCACGTTTGGGGATATTATTGCAAATGGTGTTGAGACATTAAAATTTATAATGCTTGGGCAGATTGACAGAAAAGAGTTAGCGGATCAGTGTGTTAGATTTGGCATAAGTTCGCTGCCTATAACATTGTCAATTGTCGGTATGACCTCGATTATTGTTACCTCTCAGGTAGCGTCAGAAATGGTAAAACAGGGCGGCGGAAATTTTGTCGGACTTTTGATAAGTATTTTGATTGTGAGAGAAGTCGGCGCTGTAATGTCCGGCTTTGCGATTATTTCAATGATAGGTTCATCGCTTGCTTCAGAGATTGCAACAATGCGGGTTACGGAACAGATTGATGCTATAACCGTGCTGAAAGTCAGTCCTATAAGGTATTTATTCGTGCCAAGAGTTTTATCGGGAATATTGATGATGCCTGTTCTTGTAATAATTGCATCGGCGTTTGGGATTATAACAGGGGCTATTACTACCGCTATGACGACAGAGTTAGGATTTCTTGCCTATTTTGATTCAACGTGGCTTGGTATATATATGAAAGATTTGGGAGTATGTCTTCTTAAGTCTGTTACATTTGGCGGTACTATCGCTTTGATAAGTTGTTCCTGCGGTTATCAAGCATCGGGAGGTGCAAAGGGTGTCGGACTTGCAACTAATAAAGCGGTTGTATGGTCGCTTGTTGCAATTGTTGTGTGGGATTTGATTTTCTCAATAATGTTTTTCTTCTAATATAAGGATAAATGTATGAGTATAAAAGTTAAAAATTTAACAAAAGTATTTGATGATAAAAAAGTATTGGATGACATATCTTTTGAAGTAGCAGACGGAGAAACTCTTGCAGTTGTCGGATTTTCCGGTTCGGGAAAAAGTACTGTATTAAAACTTATATGCGGATTGTTAGAAAAAGACGGCGGCGAAATTGAAACATCCGAAGGCGATGTTGCAATGGTGTTTCAATATTCCGCATTGTTTGATTCTTTGGATGTTGCCGATAATATTTCTTTTGCGCTAAGGGAAAGAAGAGATTTAAGAAATAAGTATTCCGAAGCCGACTTAAAAGATATTGTGTCAAAGAAGTTGGAATTAGTGGGATTAAGCGGAATTGAAAGAAAATTCCCGTCAGAGCTTTCGGGCGGTATGCAAAAACGTGTAAGCTTTGCTCGTGCTATTGTAACAGAGCCAAAAACAATTTTGTATGATGAACCTACTGCCGGTTTGGATCCTATTTCATCTACTCTTATAGAGGACTATATTGTAAGATTGCAGCAGGAAACAAATGCGGCATCAATTGTAGTAACTCACCAGATGTCTACAATTAAAAGAACCGCAAACAGATTAATTATGCTTTACAATGGTAAAATTGTCTTTGAAGGTACTCCTGATGAATTATTGAAGGCTGATAATCCATATACAGAACAATTCGTAAAAGCTTCTCTTGAAGGTCCTATGCAAATGATTTCGTAAGAGTTGCAGAATTATCTCGCAATTGACTTTACTTATTTGTTGATTGACAATATAATAGGTACAGATACTTTAGTAAAGGATATTTTAAAATGGTTACGTTGGAAGAGAAATTGTTTAACAAAGATGTAATGTCATTAGATACATACATAATGTTTAAGTTGAAAGAAAAAACAGAAGCCCTAAGAGAAGAATTAACTAAGAAAAATCGTGCTCCTATTTTTCTTTCTATGGGCGCACCTACAATGTCTCCTCCTAAAAAATTAATCGAGCGTGTTAAGGAATTTATGGATGTTAAAAATATTCACCTTTACGCTACACCAAGAGGGGAAGTTTCTTTTAGAAAAGCTATTGCTCAACGTATGAAAAACAGATTTGGTGTCGATTTAGACTACGAAAAAGAAATATTTTCTCTAATAGGTTCAAAAGAAGGATTGGCTCATCTTATAAGATTTTTATCTACTCAAAAAGAAGATAAGTTTGAAAAAGATATCTTTATGGTGCCGGATCCTTGCTATGCTTCTTATTGGCAATTTATTAAATGTTCCGGAGCATTGGGTTATCACTTGCCGCTTACTCCTGAAAATGATTTTAAACCGAATATCGAAGAATACTACAATAAAATGATTTCAGAAGGTTATAATCCGGAAAAACTTAAAGCGGTTATAATTAACTATCCTAACAACCCTATGGGTGTGGGAACAACAAAAGAGTACGTAAAAACAATTGTCGATTTCTGTAAAAAGCATCAGGTACTTTTGATTTCGGATGCGGCATATTGTGATATGTACTTTAGAGAAGAAGAAAAACCGTTTTCTGTGTTCGAAATAGAGGGTGCAAAGGATATTGCGGTAGAATTCTACAGCTTTTCAAAGCCGTATGCGATTACCGGTTGGCGTTTAGGTTGGATTTGCGGTAACTCAGCAATCGTTCAGCGATTTGGAAAAGGTAAATCTACTATTGATAACGGTATTTTTAAAGTTTTGCAAAATGCTTGTGCAGAATTTTTAAATTCAGATGAGGGTGATGAATATATTCGTCAGGGTAATCTGGGTTACCGACGTAAACAAGATATTATGGTGAAAGGTTTTAGAGAGCTTGGGTGGGATTTACCTGAGGAAAAAGTGCCTCATACAACTTTCTATTTGTGGCTGCCTATTCCGCCACGATATAAATCGGCTTTTGATTTTTGTGAGGATGTTCTTGAAAAATCCGGTGTGGTACTTGTACCGGGAAATGCCTTCGGTGATTATGGCGAAGGGTATTTCAGACTTTCTTATGTCTCATCGGATGAAGAGTTGCAAGAAGTTATTGACAGGTTAAAGGCTGATGGGTTTAGCTGGAATTAAACCACTTCAAACGGCTCAATTATAAAATCTATTATGTACGGTTCATTTACGGAAAATGCTCTGTTTAACGCTTCATTTATTTCTGAGGAGTTATTTACTCTTTCCGCTTTTATACCGTATGCGTTTGCAAGTTTTATAAAGTCAGGATTGGAGATTTTTGTCTGGGAATATCTTTCATTAAATCCTTTTTGTTGAAGTTGTCTAACCATACCAAGGTATCCGTTGTTCATTATAAAAATTTTGACAGGCAATTCGTAATCTACGCAAGTTGCCAGTTCTTGTTCGTTCATCTGTATAGAACCATCGCCGGCTATACAGATTACAGGCTGTTTTTTTGTTCCGATGCTTGCTCCAATTGCAGCCGGTAATCCAAATCCCATAGTGCCGGAGCCGCCGGAGGTCAAAAATTTACCGCAGGTGTTAAATTTGAAATTTTGTGCTGTCCACAGTTGATGTTGTCCGACTTCTGTAGTTACTATCGGTTCCATATCTTTTGTATATTTATATATAGCCTGAATTACTTCATAAGATTGCAGTTTATTAGAAATTGGTTCACGTTTGATATCTGATTTTTTATATGTGCGAATTTCCTCAAGCCATTTTGTGTAATTTGTAGTGTAGTTGTTATTATTTATAATCTCATTTAATTTCTCTAATACGTATTTTATGTCGGAATTGATTGACTTGTATGCCGGAATTACCCTCGAAATTTCTTCAGGATTAATGTCTATTTGGATAAACTTTTTAGACAATTCTTCTTTTTTAAAGCAGCATGTAATTCTGTCGTTAAATCTCGCACCAAAAGAGAGGATAAGGTCGGAATTTCTTAATGTTTCGTTAGCACTGTTTTGTCCGAAAATTCCAATCATGCCGATATAGTTTTCATCATTTTGAGGGAAAGAACCTATTCCCATCATAGTGGTTACAACGGGAAGGTTTAATGATTTTACAAATTCATGTAATTCTTTGTTTGAGCGAGAATGAATTAATCCGCCGCCTGTAACTACTACCGGTTTAGAGGCTGATATTATTTCATTTAGTATGTCTTGAATTTCATAATCATAAGGTAATTTTTTATTATCTTCATATTTTATACTCGGTTGAAGTGAGGTTTGTTCTGAAAATACATTTTTTGCAATATCTACTACAACAGGCCCGCGTTTGCCTGATAATGCACAGTGAAAGGCATCTTTTAAACTGCTTTCCAGCGTTTTTATATCAGTAACCTGATATCCTGCTTTTGTACATGTTTTTGTTATATCAACAATATTAATCTCTTGGAAAGCATCGGTGCCTATTAAATTTTTAAAAACCTGTCCGGTTAATACCACAAGCGGGTACCCGTCCATATATGCGTTTGCTATTCCTGATACTGTATTTGCAGCTCCCGGACCTGAAGTTACAAGTACAACTCCGCATTTGCCGGTTACTCTGGCGTAGCCTTCCGCTGCGTGTACGGCGGCTTGCTCATGTCTTACAAGATAATGTTTTATATCATTTTGTTTAAATAATTCATCATATATACTCAGAACAACTCCTCCGGGGTAGCCGAATATAGTATCTACTCCGAGATTTTTTAATGTTTGCACAATTATTTGTGCGCCGGTATATGTTTTTTTAGAGACTGTGTTCTGTGTAACCATTTTTAATCCTGCTTTTCAGGTACCAGTATTGATAGTACCGAATTATTTATGTTCAGATACTTTTTAATTGTATCATTTAAATCTTCAATTGAAATATCTTCCAAATCTTTCAGATAATCTTCAATCAGACTTAAATCTTCGCATACTGTCATATAGTAACCAATTGTTTCTCCTATCTCGGAAACGGTTTCGGCAGAATATGCAAAGCGTGATTTGATTTTCTTTTTAGCCTTTTGCATTTCTTCTTGTGTTATAGGGGTGTTAATTAAGTCTGCAAGTTCTTTTTCTACAAGTTCTATGGCAAAATCTTTTTTCTCCGGTTTGCAATTAGCCTGAATAAAGAAGTTGTTACCGTCTTTGAATTGGTAATGCTCCGAATTAATCATGTTAAATATCGGTTCCGGCTGTTTTTCTACCAGATTTTGGTACAATCTCGAACTTGTTCCGTCGCCGAGGATTATGCTTATTATATCCAGACATATTGTACCTTTTAGATCTTTTGCAAGCGGCCCGAGCCATCCGTACATGAAATATGTTGTATTAACGTGTGCTGTATTTTCTATTATTTTTTTATTTTCTGTTGGTTTGTCAATTTCGTTAACTCGTTTTGGTGCGTTTTTTCTGTTCTTAAAATCAAATTCAGTTTCAACTTTTTTCAGAACTTCTTCTTTATCAAAATCCCCGACGATAATTGTGGTCATATTCTCAGGAGAATAGAAGGTTTGGTAATAATTCATAATATCATCACGAGTAACTTGAGAAATAATTTCCGGTGTTCCTATGACATCACGCTTGTATGGATGTTTTGTGTACATGTTGTAGTTACAAGCGTTATAAATTTTTGTCCAATTTTGATCTTTTCTCATTCTTATTTCTTCAATAACAACGTGGCGTTCTCTTTTATCTGTTACGGTAGTATCGTTCAGATCAAACGGAGCCCCGATTTCTTCGTACGGAAGAATAGGATCAAGCATCATATCAGAGTGAAGTTCTATAGCAAGATTTAAATCTTTGCAATTTTCACCTTTCGGAAGTGTTACATAATAAAAAGTATAATCTTTCCAAGTAGCGGCGTTAACTATAGCTCCTTTTGCTTCTAATATGCGGTCAAAATCGCCGGCTTTGTGTTTATGGGTACCCTTAAACATTAAATGTTCAAGAAAATGTGAAATTCCGTTATTTTTATCATCTTCATTAATAGAACCTGTCTTAACCCAGGTACTAACGTTTGCCATTTCCCCTTCTTTATGTGCAAGGACAATTTTGTGTCCGTTTTCACGTTCATATATTTCTACTTCTTCTGTTAAAAACGGGTATTTCACTGTACTTTTTTTCATCTGTAAAACCTCTTTAAATTACCTATTTATTATACATCAAAATAAAAATTGCAAATAGCTAATGTTACAGAATAATAGCCGAATAAAGGCAATAGGATATTTTATTTTTCGTACGAACCGATAATTTTTAGGTATGCGGCTTTATCTTGAACTTGTTTAATTGTATCTGAAATATACTTTTCCTTAGCGTGTCCGTCAAAACTTACCACAAATATATAGTCGTTCTCATCCTGTTTTGATTGCTGTGAGGAAATGTATGAGAGGTTTATATTATTTTCATAAAATATATTCAAAATTTCCATTAATGCCCCCGGACGATTTTCCGTGGTAAATGTTAAGGTTGTTTTGTCATTTCCTGTCGGATTTGTGTCTACGGCACCTATTAGGACATAACTTGTTCTGTTGGATTTATCGTCATTTATATTTTCTTTTAAGATATTTAGGTTATATGCTTCCGCAATTTTTTTGCTGCCAATTGAGGCGTATGTTAAATTATACTCTCTAAGAGTAATTGCTGCCTCAGGCGGATTTGTAACTTCAATAATATTGAGATTTCTCGGGAGTTCTTTTTCTATGAATTCTCGACATTGTCCCATTGCCTGTTGATTTGCAATAATCCCTGTTATACTGTAAAACTCCGTAGTTCTTGATACCAGACAGTATTGGATTGGTATAACGGTTTCTGCCAAAATGTTTATTTGTGTATTTTCCGGTTTCATTAAAGTGTCAAGAGTTTCTCTGACTGTACCGATTACACTGTTTTCAACAGGAACTACCCCCAGTGTTCCGGGATTTGTTTGTACATATTCTACTATCTGCCTAACAGACGGCATAGGGGTTGGGTATGCCTTTTCTAAATTATACTTTTTAATAAAGAAATCGTTTGCCATCTCTCCAAAAGATGCTTCAGGCCCTAAATATGCAATCCTTATTATATTTTCAAAATTCATCATTTACTAAACTCCGTATTTCATGTACGATTATATCAAAAAAAGGATTAAGAGGGCAAATATATGACAGGTATAAAATTTGGTACTGATGGTTGGAGAGCTATTGTAGGACGTGATTTTACTGAAGAAAATGTTTCTGTTGTTACAAATTCTGTTGCTAAATATGTTTTTGAAACTTTCGGAATAGATAAAAAAATAATAATAGGTTATGATCCCAGAAATATGGCGGATGAATTTTCAATGCAAAGTGCCAAAATACTATCTTCATTAGGATTTAATGTTTTGTACAGTGATAAAATTATTCCTACGCCTGTTCTGGCATATAATGCAAAGCTGCTTGATGCGTGTGCTTTAATGTTTACAGCATCTCATAATCCGCCGGAATATTTAGGTATAAAGTTTATACCGGATTATGCAGGACCTGCAACAAGCGAAATTACAGACAAACTTACAAATTATTTAGGGCAAAAAATATCTGTTCAGCGTAAGGGAAGTGTTGAAGAATACGATTTTCTGCCGGAATACGAAAAGCATTTGGAAAAATTAATAGATTTTGACAAGATAAGAAATTTAAAAAATACAAATATTATATATGACGGTTTTTATTCGGCAAGTATAGGTTATTTTGACAAAATTTTGAAAAAACATGATATAAAATTTGAGACAATGAATATGTACCATGATAAAAATTTTGGCGGGGCGATGCCTGATCCTAAGCCGAAATATTTAAAAGATTTGATTGAAAAAGTAAAATCAACCCCAAATTCAATCGGTCTTGCCAATGACGGTGATGCTGATCGTTTCGGGGTAATTAATGAAAACGGAGAATATGTTTCTCCAAACGAGATTATATCGATTTTACTTATTCATTTAATTAATAATAAAAAGCTCAAAGGCTCTCTTGTGAAAACTGTCGGGGCAAGCTTATTATTAAACAAAGTTTCAGAAAAGCTTGGAGTAGAAGTTATTGAAACTGCGGTGGGTTTTAAACATGTAGGCGAAGCGATGAGAAAATATAACCCTATTATTGGCGGGGAAGAAAGCGGCGGATTGAGTATACAAGGACATATACCGGAAAAAGACGGACTGCTTGCCAATTCGCTTATCTTGGAAGCTATGGCGTATGAGAATAAATCGCTCATTGAATTACAAAAAGCTCTTTACGATTTTGTCGGATGTAAGTTTTTTAATGATAGAGTTGACAAAAAGCTTGCGGATATAAATGAAGTAAAACCTATATTGGATGAGTATAAAAATATGTCATCATTTGCAGGTTATAAAATTATTAAAAAAGATTTTAAAGACGGAGTGAAACTGTATTTGGATGATAATAACAGTTGGCTGCTGGTCAGACCCAGCGGTACGGAACCGTTATTAAGAATTTATGTTGAGAGTGATTCTATAGAAAAAGTTGAAGAGTTCAAATCTATTATATAAAATCATCAGATTTTGACATTTTGGTTAAAATTTGCTATTTTGTAAGTGATTTAATTTTTAAGGAGATAGTATGAAAAGATTTATTGCAGAATTTAAAGATGATAAGGACAGAATCATTTTGATACTTATGTTAATCGGTTCACTGTTTACATTTTGTTTGCCGTCAGTGATTATAGTATTTTTGTTGAAAGATTTTGTCAGTGAAAGTACATATAATATTTCAAAGGCATTTTTTAATTTTGAGTTGCTGCTTTTATTAATAACATTGGCATTTGCTATTCCTGTTATTGGCTGGATGTTGGCTTTGATATTTGGTACGGCTCTTGTTTTATTTAATATCATTATTATAGCGATAGATTTGTATGCAATTTCTGCCAAGAAAGAAATTATTGTTCCTGTTTTATTTGAATTTTTATAGGGCGGCAGAGTTTTTATTTGTAAATTTTGTTGGTAAATTAAAAGGTTTAACGGTTAGTAATTTTTAATCGTTAAACCTTTTAAAAGTTAAATCTATTAAGAAATTAGCATCTTAATTATCTTAGTATGCCCCGTCAGATGAATTAAAATCGTCTTCTTCATCTTTCATTGCGGACAAGTCATCTTTGTATACCGCGTCAAAATCGTCAGGCATTAATTCCGGTTCAGGCCATACTGTTTCGTCATCAAATCTGCAGGCATGAAGATTATATGAGCTTGTGAAATCAGAATTACTTAAATTTGATTCAGAAAATATGCACCCCGCCATATCTGCATCAGAAAAATTACAGTATGTCATTTCGGCATAACTGCAATCTGCTCCGTTCAGTAAGCTTTCCGAAAAATCGCATTCAACGACTTTTGCTCTTGTAAAATCTACAGAAGTTAAATCTGCATTGTTAAAATTTACAAGGGATATATTACAATCCGAAAATGAGCTTGAGTTCAAGTCAACACCGGAAAAATCAACTTCATTAAATGTCATTGTTGAAAAATCTATTTCGCTTAAGTCAACTTCATCTTGTTCCGCTTTCCATTGATTAAATTTTTCAGGATGCTTATAAATTAATTCAACTAATTCTTCTTTTGTATAATCTATCATTAGCTATTTTCTCCTTTTATAATGTGGGGTTACACGATTTTATATTTTAACGCTTTTAGTGCTGCTTGTAAACGGTCATCAACTTCCAATTTTTGCAAAATATTTGCTACATGGGCTTTGGTTGTATTTATACTTATAACAAGTATTTGTGCAATTTCCATGTTGCTGTAGCCTTCTGTCATAAGTTTTAATATTTGAGATTCTCTTGCAGTTAAATCGTAATCTTTGCTATTATTCTCGCTATCTAATATAGGTGAACTGGTTGTTGCTTTAAGTACTATATGTGCAATACTCGGATCAAACCATGCAGCTCCGTCCGCTACTGATTGTACAACCTGTATTAGTCTTTGAGGATTAATTTCTTTTGAACAATACGCATTTGCTCCTGCTCTGAGGCTGTTTAATACTTCTTTTTCATCATTGTGTGAAGTTAATATGATAATTTTTACATCTTTATTTGAATTGCGGATAATTTTTGTTGCTTCAATGCCGTTCATTGCAGGAAGCCCCAAATCCATAATTACAATATCTATTGGGGTATTATTAAATATCTCTATAGCTTTTTCGGCAGACTCTGCTTCATATAAATTCTCAACAAAATCAACGCCATCAAATGCCGTTTTTAAACCAAAACGTGTAAGCTCATGATCTTCAACTATTAGGATATTCTTCTTCATATTCCAAGTTCCTTCTTAGCAAGCTCGTTATCCGGATTTATTGCAAGGCTCTTTCTGAAATAATAATTTGCATCTTTGGTAAGCCCTTTTGCTTTGTATACCAATCCTTGATAATAATAATATCTAAAATCGTTTTCGTCAATATATTTTACAATTTCCAAATATTTTCCGGCAATCTGAATATTGTTTTTTTCTATCGAGTTTTTGGCAAGACCAATCCAACCGTCAATAAAATCTATATTTATCGCAACGGCTTTTTTGTAATATTCAAATTGTCGTTCCTTTTCGTTATTTGCAATATTGTAGTATGCTTCGTAACAATCAGATTTGTCTTTTAGTATTTTTGTATAAATTTCTTTTGCCTGTTTTTCGTTCCCCATTGCGGAATAAGTCATTGCACTCCATACTAATGCTGTTATGTTGTCGGGTGTATTTATTGACTTAAAATTCTTCAAAGCGGTTTTATAATCTTTATTTCTGTATTTAATTTTGCCCAAAACCATTGACGCATCAGGATTATTTCCGCCTAATTGTATTGATTTTTCAGCAAAATTTTCAGCCTTTTCATACTCTTTTTGGGTGTAATATATTTCAGCCATTAGAGCATAAGCCTGTCTGTTAAATTTTTTCTTTGCCGATATCGCACTTTGGAGTGTTCTGAGTGCTTTTATGTCCTCTCCAATACTATGGTAGTATCCTGCAAGATAATATTTCTTTAAATCTTCATCTTTGGTTGTTTTGTATAGCGTAAATAATTCCAGTGATGTGATTTTATCTTTGTAATCGGTTGTATAAAATTTTGTTTTTTTGATATTTTCGAGAGTTTTTAGTGCTTCTTTTGTTTTATTTTCCTGCATAACTATTTCTATTTTAAGTTTTTGATAGTTTATGTTATCAGGATTTGTTTTTAGTGCTTCGTTAATGTACTTATCGGCATTTTCTGTTTGTCCCGCTTTAAGTGAGCCAAGAGCTGCAAGATAGTTCGCGTAATCGGATTTACCCATAAGTTCTGTGTTTTTTATTAATTCTGCTGTCGCTTCTTTACTTTGGGCATTGTACATTATATTAGAATAGATTTCTGCAAGATAAACTTCGTCATCTTTTTTTAGAGAATTTTTCGGGAAGTAAAACTTTTTAATGTCCTCGGCTTGTATGTATGAAATATCTTTATCAGAAACTTTTTTCAATGCTTCATTACTTAAATTAAATAGTCCGATTTCCGCCATCTCATCAGCCATTCTCAGATAAGCATAATCGTTGGGAACAATGTGTCTTATTAGCATTGCAAAATCCATATAGGCTGATTTCACATTTGCCTGTTTAAACCTTTGCATTGCAATATTATAATGATTAGTTACGTCATTTTGCGTTAGTCTTGCTTTGTGTACAGGTACTGAAAACATACTTCCGTTTTTGATGTTACCCATCATACGGGTTGGATCTGCCGGACTCAGGTAATCTAACATTGCTGCTTGGCTGCCCGTTGCAGATATTATTATTGCTATGGATAAATGTAGTAATATTTTGTTTGTCATATACTCCTTAATCTTGTTTACCTGCGTAATAGTAGTTAAACAATTTTATTATGTTTTCCTCTTTTTCTGATTTATTTTCTTTATTTGAGAAATTGTAAATATCCATTAGGGTATATTTACTCAGAGTTTTTTCATCTTGTGCTTTTAATTTGTTATGGTTTTCTGTTAAGAATACTTTTACTATCTTATTAACCGGAATATTTAAAAAGACGTCTACTAAATTTTTGTCAAAGTGAGTATCCTTACCTTTTATTAGGATATCTATTACGTTTATAATAGGCATTTTATCACGATAGTGTCTCTTTGATGTAATCGCATCAAATACATCCGATACAGCAAGAATTCGACCGCCGTACGGAATATTTTCTCCTTTAAGATGTCTGTAGTATCCTGTTCCGTCATATTTTTCGTGGTGCGAACATGCAATTTCGTTTATTAATTTGAAATCCTCGTTTAGACCGATATTTTCAAGTATATTATGGGTAATTTGAACGTGTTCTTGAATATGTTTATATTCTTCATCGGTTAATTTCCCCTCTTTTTGTAAGACGGAATCTCTTATCCCGATTTTTCCTATATCGTGTAATGTAGCAGCTTTTTCTATTATTTCTTTCGTTTTTTCGTCAAGTCCTAATGCTTCTACAATTAGCATAGAGTATAATTTTACTCTGGAAGAATGCCCTGCGGTAATCTTGTCGCGAGCATCTATTGAAGATGCCAGCGTATTTATAAAACTGTCAAATAGTAATTTCTGTTCTTTATATAGTTCTTTTTGCTGCTCAAAAAGCTGAGCGTTTTCTAGTGCAATGCTTGCACTGCCGCCTATTGCAACAAGTAAATCTTCGTCATTTTTTGTGAACACTCCGTTCAATTTGTTTAATACCTGAAATGCTCCGATAATTTCCTGATTGTTGTTTTTTATCGGCATACACAAGATGGTTTTTGTTTTATATCCTGTTGATTTATCCACGTCCGGATTAAATCTTTCATCGTTGTAGGCATCTTTTATGTTAATTGATTCTCCGGTCTTAACTGTATATCCGGCAAGCCCTTTTGATGCAGGAAATCTTATCTCTTGACTGTCTATGCCAAGTGCAACTTTTGACCATAATTCATCCTTTTCTTTATCCAGCAAAAATACCGTGCATCTGTCTGCTTGTAACGCTATTTTTGTTTCTTCCGCTATAACCCTCAATAGTACATCTATATCTGTTTG